>DATLIG010000137.1:0-60976 GCA_035539555.1 Nocardioides sp.
AGCCGCTGCTGGCCACGCGGATGGACCCGTGGAAGGTGTGGGCCTGGCTGACCCAGCCGGCCGGGCTGCTCGGGGGCCAGGTGCCGCACGAGGCGGCGCGCGACGCCGAGGAGGCCGCGATCGTGCGGCATGCCGCCGTTCGGCTGGCGCGGACCGCTACCCGCTGAGCGCCCCCTCCCGTCATCAACGCCCGCATGGGCGGTCCTAGGGCGTGGAGCCCCATCCCTGGGGTTCTCGGGACATGAGGGACATTCTCAAATGGGACACGCCGTTCGTCGGCTGCGTTGGGGCGCGGCTGCAGTAGTTGCGACGACAATGATGCTGGCGGGGCCACCGCCGCCTGGCACGGCCGGGCCGGCCACCGCCGCCGAGCCGACCCCGGCGCCGCCTGACGGCTCGACCGCCGCGCGGGCGGCCGCGTCGTGCTGGGAGGTCAAGCAGATCAACCAAACGGCTCCGGACGGCACCTATTGGCTGCTCACCCCGACGATGGTGGCGCCGGAGCAGTTCCACTGCGACATGACCACCGACGGCGGCGGCTGGGTGCTGGTCGGTCGAGGACGCGACGGCTGGACCGAGTCCGGCGACGGCCAGGGACGGCCCGACGAGGTCCGGTCCGACGTGTGGTCGGCTGCCGGCTTCCGTCCCCGCCAGCTCTCCGACCGGAAGGTCGACGCGCTGCTCGACGGCCGCGCTCCGAGCACGCTGAGCGACGGGGTGCGCGTCGTTCGAGCAGCGGACAGGACGGGCAGCTCCACGACCGACACCCGCTATGTGCTGCGGCGCATGACGCGCTGGTCCTGGGCGTTCGCAGCGGGTCACACCGCCGACGTCACCATGTACGCCGCCAGCTCCAACCGCGCCACCGCCGGCCGGGCGAGCCGGACGGCGAGCCCGGCGACAACCCGCGACGTCGACCTCGGCACCGGCACCTGGCGCGCCTGGACGTTCGGCAGCGCCGTCAACAACTGGGTGCGCGGGTTCAACTACGACGCCGAGACGAACGGCACCGCGGCCAGCGACACCTTCCTCTACTCGACGGCGACCTGGGGCCGTTATGCGACGCCGATGACCCAGGTGTGGCTGCGTCCCCGCCTGCGCCAGTCGGACCTGTCCTTCCCACAGCCCCCCGACGCGGGGCTGCCGGGGTCGCGGATGCTCCCGATCGCCGAGTCGGGTGCCCTACCTGGGACCTGGGGCGTGACCGGGACGGCCAACGGTCGCTCCGACGAGTTGGGAACCGAGGCCCATGCCTTCGCCCAGATCGGGTCGGTGATGTACGTCGGCGGCAACTTCGCCCGAGTCGAGGAGCACGCCGACCGGCGGCCCGATGGGGCTGCCAGCCAGGTCGTCCACCAGTCCTACCTCGCGGCCTTCGACGCCGCCACGAGCGCATGGCTACCCGCCTTCCGCCCGGTCCTGGACGACCAGGTCAACGCGCTCGCGGCCCTTCCGGACGGCCGGTTGGCGGTCGCGGGAGAGTTCACCACCGTGGACGGCCGCCCCGCGCCTGGGCTGGCCGTGATCGACCCCTCGACAGGTCAGCTGTCCGCTGCCTGGCAGGTCCGGGTCGAGAACCGGATCACCGGCGAGCGGATGGCGGTCCAGTCCCTCGACGCCGAGAACGGCTGGCTCTACCTGGGCGGCAACTTCACCCACCTGACCGGCCCCTCCGGTGGCGCGGTGTACGCCCGCAAGGCCGCCCGCATCGACCTGGCGACGGGTGTGCCGGACGCGACGTGGAACCCGGCGTTCGACGGCAAGGTCTTCACCATCGACGCCAGCAGCGACGGCCAGCGGGTCTACGCCTCCGGCTACTTCTCCCGCTCCGGCGACACCCGCGCGCAACGCGTCGCCGTGCTGTCGTCGGCCCCCGGGGCAGCCGTGCTGCCTTTCGCCCCCTCCTTCTCGGTGACGGAGCCCGCGTACCAGCAGGCTGTCCACGAGGCGGGGACGTCTTTCTGGGTGGGCGGCTCCCAGCACTCGATGTTCGGCTACGACACGACCACCCGCGCCCTGTTCAGCCAGAATGTCTCCCTCTCCGGAGGTGACTTCCAGGCCATCACGGACCAGGCGGACGAGGTCGTGTACGGATCCTGTCACTGCGACGACTGGCTCTTCGGCGGCCAACGCAGCTACCCGTTCACCGTCGGATCCACGAGCTCGACCTGGACGACGGCCGACCGGATCGGGATCGTCGGGGCCTGGGACGCGCGGACCGGGGCCTATCTCCCCGAGTTCGCTCCGACCTCGCGTACCCGGGGCGGCTTCGGCGCGTGGGCCTTGGCCACGGCCGACGACGGAACCCTCTGGGCGGGCGGGAGCTACGTCAGCATCGTGACGCGGGGCGGGACCAATCAGTGGGCCGGCGGCTTCGTCCGGTTCGCCGCGCGACCACACGTGGCACCCCAGCCCCCCAGCGACCTGGGCGCGTCGCTCGAGGGCACGACGACCCACCTGACCTGGTCGCCCTCCCCGACGCCCGGCGCACGGTACGAGCTCCTGCTCGGCGGGCGCGTTGTCGCGGTGACCACCCAGACCAGCATCGATCTTCCCGGCAGGAGCGGCGATCGCTGGTTCGTCCGGGCGACCGACGGTGCGGGCAACCGGTCGGCCACGACCCCGGTGGCCACCCCCGCTGTCGTCGCGCCGTCGACAAGTCTCGTGGCCAAGGGCGCCACCTGGTCCTTCACCACCCTCGCCCCCGGCGGCGAGGCCTGGGCCCTCCCGGGCTACGACGACGCCACGTGGTCCCGCGGCCCGGCGCCACTCGGATGGGGAAGCAGCACCATCCGTACGACGGTCGCCGCTGCAGCTCCGCGACCTGTGACGACCTACTACCGCCACTCGTTCGACGTAGCCGACCCTGGCGCCCTCACCAGCCTGACACTCAGCACCCTGGTCGACGACAGTGTCCTGGTCCGCCTCAACGGCGTCGAGGTCGGCAGGTCGAACCTGCCACCGGGAACGGTGACAACGACTACCTATGCCACGTCAGCGCCGACCACCCAGCAGGCACTGGCCGCGCCGCTCGTCCTCAGCCCCGACACCGGGCTGCTGAAGGCCGGAACGAATGTCGTCACGGTGGAGGTGCACGCCAACTACCGGTCGACCCCGACGAGCAGCCTCGACCTGGAGCTGGTTGCACGGTGATCACCCAGGCGGAGTCGAGCGGACCGCGCCGCGTACGAGCGGCCTACCAACAGCTGGCAGCGCACCAGAAGCCGGCTGCCGGTGTCCCGTGGTTCACCCGGGTGGTCAACCGACCGCTGGGGCGCGGCGCGGCGGCCGTGGCCTATCGGCTCGGGCTGACTCCGGACCAGGTCACCGTGGCCAGCGCGCTGCTGTGGTCCGGGGCCCTGGCCGTCCTGGCCGCCACCGCGCTCCCCGCGGGGGCCGCGACGACGATGGTAGTGACGGGCCTGCTCGCGGTCGCCTTCGTCCTCGACTCCGCCGACGGCCAGCTCGCCCGCCTCACGGACACCGGGAGCCGCGCGGGTGAGTGGCTGGACCACGTGCTCGACGCGGCACGGATCGTCGCCTTCCACCTCGCGGTGGGCGTGGCGATCCTCCGCTCCGGGGATCTCCCGATCGAGGCGGCCGCGGTCGCCGGCGCGTTCGGGTTGGTCGCCTCCACCCGCTTCTTCGCCCAGATGCTCGCCGAACAGCTTCTCGCCACCACGCGGAGGGACGCACCGCCGACCGCGCACCACCCTGGCCGGGCGCTCGTGCAGCTGCCCGCCGACACCGTCGTGCTCAACGCCTGCCTGCTGCTGCTGCCCTGGCCCTCGGTCTTCCTGGGCGTCTACGCCGGGCTGGCCGCCGCCAACGCGGTGCTGCTGGCGGCGACGCTGGGACGCCGCCACGCCGAGCTGCGCCGCGCCGGACGGGAGGGAGCATGAACGATCACCCTCCCTTGGAGGACGACACCTCTCGGCTCCCCGGCGAACCACCCGCGGTCACCGCGGTGGTGCCGACCGTCGACCGACCCGAGTCGTTGCTGCGCGCGGTGCGCTCGATCCTCCACCAGGACTACCCCGGCTGGATCGAGGTCGTCGTCGTCCACGACGGCACGCCGCCCCGTGCCCCGGACGTCGGCGTCCTGCCCCCCCGGCGGCGTCTGCGCGTGGTGGCCAACACGCGCTCTCGGGGCCTGGCGGGCGCGCGCAACACCGGCATCCTGGCGGCCGGCGGGGACCTGGTGGCGTTCTGCGACGACGACGACCTGTGGCGTACGAGCAAGCTCGCCCGCCAGGTCGAGGCCTGGGAGAAGAACCGGGATGCCAGTGCCGTCGCGACCGGCATGACGCTGGTGCTCCCCGACCGAGCCACCGACCGGATCCCGCCCGCCCGGACCCGGCATGCCCACCTGGTCCGCTCCCGGGTGCTCGGCCTGCACCCGTCCTCCTTCCTCATCCCCCGCAACCTGCTGGGGGGAACGGTGGGTCTGGTGGACGAGGACCTGCCCGGCTCGTACGGCGAGGACTATGACCTCCTGCTCCGGCTGTCGCGACGCGGCGACATCGTCGTCGTCCAGGAGCCGCTGCTCGTCGTCGAGTGGTCCGGCTCGTCGTACTTCGACGGCAGGTGGACGATGATCGCGCAGGCCCTGGCCCATCTCCTGGACAAGCACCCCGACATCGCTCGGGACCGCCGGGGCTGGTCGCGGGTGGCCGGCCAGATCGCCTTCGCCCAGGCGGCCGCGGCACGCACACGCGGGACCGGCGGGAGGCCGCGGGCGGTGCGCTGGTCGGTCCGCACCCTCGGTCGCGACCCGCGGCAGCTCCGTGCCTGGGCTGCGCTCGCCGTCGCGGCCGGCCTCGTCGACCCGGCGTGGCTGCTCGGGCGCGTGCAGCGACGTGGTCACGGCCTCTGAGCCGCGTGCCTGGCGACAGGCGCGGTCGGCCGAGCTCCCGTGGTGGCCCCTCGCGGTCGTCATCGTGGGCTATCCGGTGGCGTGGCCGCTGGGCCTGGCGCCGTTCCTACCGATCGCCGGCGCCCTGCTCATGGCCGCGCTCCTCGCCGCCCGTGGGGCGGTGGTCGTGCGCCCCGGGGTCACCCCCTTCCTCGTGATGGCGGCGTGGGCGTGTCCTGCTGTCCTGGCCCTCGACGGGGCCGGTCGGCTCTTCGGATGGGGCCTTCGCGCGGCCACTCTCGCCAGCGTGGCCGTGGCACTCCTCTACGTCACCAATGCCCGGAGCGCGAGCCGTGAGCGGGTGATCGACGCGCTCGCCGTGCTGTGGACAGCAACCGTGATCGGCGGTTGGCTGGCCGTGCTCTTCCCTGAAGGCGGCTTCATCACGCCGGTCGGTCACCTCGCGCCGCAGGGGATCCTGGACAACGAGCTCGTCCATTCCCTCCTACGACCTCGCTTCGCGGAGACGCAGGAGCCGTGGGGTGCGCCCGAGCCGCTTCACCGGCCAGCCGCACCATTCCCCTACGCCAACAGCTGGGGAGTTGCCATGGTGCTGCTCACGCCTGTCGCGATCGCCGCGATGGTCCCCCGCAGGGCGGTCCGCTGGCTCCTGGCGGCACTGCTCGTAGCGGCCGTCGTCCCCGCTGTCGCCTCCTCGAACCGCGGCATGTTCCTGGGCTTCGCGGCGAGCGCTGCGTATGTCGTCGTGCGCCAGTCCTTCTCCCGGCGGGCGCGAGGGGCGGTGCTCTCCCTCGTCACGGTCGCGATCCTCACCGTCCTCACCGTCGCCCTGGACCTGCCGGCGCGCGTCAGCGAGCGGCAGAAGTACTCCACCACCACGGAGGGCAGGGCCTCGCTGTACGCCGAGACGTGGGAGCGCGCCCTGCAGTCTCCCGTGCTGGGCTGGGGCGCACCTCGGCCCTCCGTCGCGCACGAGGTCGCCGTCGGCACTCAGGGACAGGTGTGGACCATGCTGTTCTCGTTCGGCGTGGTCGGTCTCGGCCTGTTCGCCCTGGCCCTGGGCGGACTCCTCGTGCGCACCTGGCCCCAGAGCGAGCCCACGGACCTGCTGCTGCACGCGACGCTCGTCGCGGCGGTGAGCATCGTGGGCTTCTACGGCCTCGACACAATGCAGTGGCTCACCATCGCGCTCGTCGGAGGGGTGCTGCTCCGCGATCATCACCGCCGGCGAGCTGATCGATGAGGCCGCCGTTCGACGCGGTGATGAGGGCAGCCGGGATCGGTCTGGTCGGCGGCGTGACGGGGGCGGCGGCCAACCTCGTCGTCGCGGTCCTCGTCGGGCGCTCCGCCGGCACCGACGGCGCCGGCCGGTTCTTCACCGCGGTCGCGATCTTTCTGATCCTGGCCAACGTCTTGGAGCTGGGAGCCGACACCGCGCTGGTCCGCTTCGTCGCCGCGGCGCTCGCGCTCGATCGCCCCGGCCAGGTCCGGGCCCTCCTGAGAGTCGGGATCGTCCCGGTCGGTGTGGTCGGTCTGGGCGTGGTCGCGGCGACCTGGGCCCTGGCGGGCCTCCTGCCCGGCCCGGGACGGGCCTGGTGGACCACCCTCGCGGCCGCCGCGCTCGGGCTGGCCCTGCTCGCAGTGGTCCTGGGCGCGCTTCGCTCCCTGAGGGGGGCGGGCGCCGTCACCGTCGTCCAGACCTCCGGGCTGCCCGTGCTCCGATTGACCTTCCTGGGCGTCGGTGTGGCCGCGGGTCTGGTCAGCGGTCCCTCCGACTGGGCGACCGCGGTGCTCCTGTGGGCGGCGCCGGTCGGGGTCGCCCTGGCCGTCGCGGTGGTCCTGGTCCTCAGGTCATTGCGCGCCCTGCCCCCCACCGTGCCGGGTGACGTGGTCGACGGCGTCGCGTTCTGGCGGTTCAGCGGCGCACGCGGCGTTGCCGCCGCGCTCGAGATCTGCCTGGAGTGGGCCGACGTCCTCGTCGTCGGCGTGCTCTGCAGCCCGGCCCAGGCAGGGATCTACGCCGTCGTCACCCGTGCCGCGCGCTCCGCCGAGCTGGTCCAGCACGCCACCCGAATCGCTCTGGGCCCCGCCCTGGCCGGCGCCCTGGCGCGGCGCGACCACGACCTCGCGGTCGACCTGCACCACCGCACGGCCGGCGTCACGGCGGTGGTCACCTGGCCCTTCTTCACGGTGGCGGCCTGGTTCGCCCCCGGACTCCTCTCGATCTTCGGGGACGGCTTCGCCGACGGCGCCGCCGCGCTGCGCGTGCTGTGCGTGGGCATGGCGCTGGCCTACGCCGCCGGCGGTGTGCAGACCCTGCTGCTGATGAGTGGCCTCGGTCGGGACCAGGTGGTCATCAAGCTGGCCTGCCTCGTCGTCAACGTCACCGGCAACCTGGCGCTGGTCCCCGTGCTGGGCATCGTCGGTGCGGCGATCGCTTGGTCGTCCACCCTGGTGCTCGACGCCCTGCTCGCACGGTGGCGCGTCCAAGCCGAGCTCGGGGTCTCGCTCGACCTGCTCGCACCTGTCCTCCGTGGCGCAGCCGCGGCCGGGGCAACAGCGGCGCTCTGTGGTGTGCTCGCGCTCGGCCTGCACTGCGTCGGACCCACGTCCCGGCTGCTGGCTCCCGCGCTCGCCGCCACGGCGGTGGCCGTCGTGCTGGGTTGGTCGGCGGGTCAGCGGCGGCGACGCGAGCGGGCCATCTCGACCACACGGCCCAGGTGAACCCACCCGGCCGGGCGCCCCAGGACGTCGTCGCACAGTTGTGCCAGCTGGCGCCCGACGTCGACCAGGTCGGCGCTGGCCGCCGGGGTGCGCACCATCGCGGGATCGGCGGCGACGGCATCGAGGAGCTCCCACAGCTCCCCGGCGGACTCCGCGACCAGAGCACGACCGGATGCCGCCATCGTGCGCGCGAAGGCGACCTGGTGGTCGTCGACCACCTCATCGAGGGCGGGCAGGCGCGGCACCAACAGCGGGAGGACGCCGCACTGATGGGCATCGATGACGGTGCCCGGCCCGGCCTGGCCCACCACGACGGTGGCCTGGCGCATGTGGGCCAACAGTTCCTCCCGCGCGACGAGGCCGAGCGCCAGCGCCCCCTGGGGCGGCCGGGACGCGCCCTCCTGGGCCGCGCAGCGGACGCCCGGACGGGTCGCGAGCCAATCCTCGATCCAGCGGGACAGCCGGTCGAAGCGGTGGTGGTCGGTCCCATAGGTCACCAGGACGCTCACGTCCTCCTGCCTCACAGCGTGCTGCCCACGACCGTGCCCTGACGATGGAGCTGCAGCTGCTCCTCCCACTGGAGCGCGAATGCGTCCGACAGCGGATAGCACAGCCGACCGGTGAGGGTCGGGCGGGTGATCCGGTCGACGACCTCCAAGTACACCGTGCGGACCCGCAGCACACGGGCGATCACGAAGAAGGGGAAAGCCACCCCGGCCCCGGTCGAGACCACCAGATCCGGACGCCAGGTGCGCAGCACCCGCCAGGCCAGGCGCAGGTTTCGCAGGGCGTTGGGCAGGTTGCGTGTCGTGGGGTGGAAGGCCCAGGTGCACAGCTCTCCGGCCAACGCTGCCCGGGCGTCCGGCTTGTCGAAGCTCACCCAGTGCCGCTGGTGGTCGCGCCAGGCCTCGCCGACGGCCACGAGCTGGGCGAGATGACCGCCCGTCGACGCCACGAGCAGGACCCTGGCCATCAGACAGCTCCCTCGGGCTTGCGGCTCAGCTCGTGGTTCGGGTCGAGGAGGACGACGAGCGTCGGCTCCCGGCCACCCCAGCGCAGCTGGTCGACGAATCGCTCGAGACGGTCGACGCCCTCGCCGCGAACCGCCACCGCGATGACGGCATCGCAGCGACTCGCGGTCAGGACGGCACCCGGTGCGTCGAAGTCCTCGGGCAGGTCGATCATCAGCGCCTCGTCGCCGGCGCACGGCCACTCGGGATCTGCGCTCGCCGCCTCCGTCTCCGAGCGCACCACCCGCCGGTAAGGGTTCTCGGCCGTCCCGAGCAGCGCGGCGAGGTCGTCGCCAAGGTCCGTGCCCACCGGGTCGGCGATGGCCACGAGCCTCAACGGCCGACGCGCCCGGAGCCCGAGAGTGACCAGTCGGGCGATGTCCTCACCCGCGAGGCCCCGCTCGACCGGCGCCACGGGCACGCCGAGCAGGTCGGCGAGCCAGCGTTCGTCCTGAATCGCGCGCGCCCCCCGGTCGCGCCAGTGCGCCGCGACGAAGGCGGGCGCCGCGGCCAGGACCACGCCCCCGGCGAGGTAGGCCATCCACGGCGGACCGGCAGGGGCGGTCGGCAGGGACGCCTCGCGCACCAGGCTCGGACCGCCGACCGGCTGGTCGAGCTCGCCGAGCTGGCGGTCGAGGTCGACCAGCCGCTGCGCGTAGCCTCCGCGGAGGTCCGGATCGCTGCTCCTTCGCAACAGCCGCCGGACGGAGGCTGTTGTGGCGCGCAACGAGGTACGCCGGGCCTCGATCGCTCTACGGTCCGCTTCCCTGCTCTCTTCGAGGAACGCCGTGGCAACCTCATTGGCCCCGCGTGCTGCGGTGGCGGCGTTCGCCGCCCGAAAGCCGATCCGCAGGACCGTCGAGTCGGCGACGACATCCACCGTGAGCGACCGGTCCACCTCCGCGGGTTCCAGACCCAGTCGACGTCCGACAGTGGACAGCAGATCCGTCGAGCGCACCCGCTGCGCTTCGGTGGCCATCTGCGCGCTCACCTCCGCGTAGCCGCTGCCGGAGGGCGACAGCGCCACCTCGGCCGTCGTGGACCACCTCGTCGGCACCGCCGCGGCGGCGAGCAAACCGACGGCGCCGCCGGCCACCAACACCACCACCGCCGCAACCCAGCGGCGCCGCAGCACCGCGACCGCTTGCGGAGCGGCCGGTTCCGCCCCCGACGGGCTCCTGCGTCTCGACAACCCGATCCCTTCCTCGCCCGCCCCCGATTCCTTGCCACCAACAAGGAGCGCGCGGCCGGGCGAGGATGACGCGGCGTTCGACATGGAGCAATCCCGGCAGCGCCCCTTGCTCCGACGCGTCACAGTCCGGCCACCGCGGGATCTGTAACCCATGACAGGACGTGATCCGCCACCGGACCACTCTCGGACCACCTGAGGAACGACCATGCACCTCCGAACCGGGTATGCCAGCGGGGTCTTCGACCTCTTCCACATCGGCCACCTCGAGCTCCTCAAGGGCGCCCGGGCCCAATGTGACCGCCTGGTGGCCGGCATCGCCACCGACGACTACGTCCTCGCGGCCAAGGGACACCTGCCGGCAGTGCCCTTCAACGAGCGGGCCGCCATCGTCGAGGCGCTCGAAATCGTCGACGAGGTCGTTCTGGACGACTCGGAGGACAAGGTCCGCGCCTGGGCCCGTCACCGGTTCGACGTCTTCTTCAAGGGGGACGACTGGAAGGGGACGGCAAAAGGGGCGCGTCTCGAGAACTCGCTGTGCGACATCGGCGTCCCTGTCGTCTACCTGCCCTACACGCACCGGACCTCGAGCACCCTGCTCCGCGACTTCCTGGACCGAGCCCCCCGATGACGAGCGAGACGATCGCGCGCGCCGGGCACTGCACCGACCGCGTCGAGGTACCGCTGCGGCCGGCGTGCCCCCCACACACGGGTGCCGCTTCGGCGGCGTGGCCGGAGCACGTCAAGGCTGTCATCGACCGTGTCGGCGCCGCCGTCCTCCTTGTCCCGGTGCTTCCGCTGCTGGTCCTGCTTGTCGTGGTGATCCGACTCGACTCCCCTGGGCCCGCGCTCTTTCGCCAGACCCGCACCGGCCGCGGCGGGCGACCTTTCACCATGTTCAAGCTGCGGACCATGGCGGTCGGCGCCGAGGAGATGCTGCCCGCTCTCTCGCACCTCGACCGGGGCTCGGGACCGATGGTGAAGCTGTCGGCAGACCCCCGTGTCACTCGAGTAGGGCGACTCTTGCGGCGACTCTCCCTGGACGAGCTGCCCCAGCTCTGGAACGTCCTGCGAGGCGAGATGTCGCTCGTCGGTCCTCGCCCGGCGCTCCCCCGCGAGGTCGCTCAGTACGACGCCCGCGCGCGGCGTCGGCTGGACGTGAAGCCGGGCCTGACGGGGCCCTGGCAGGTCAGCGGGCGCGCGACCCTCGACTGGGACAGGTCCATCGGCCTCGACCTGGCCTATGTCGACGGGTGGTCCCTCCGTGGCGACCTGGCCGTGCTCGTCCGAACCGTCGGCGCAGTCGTGGGGGGCCGGGGCGCCCGATGAGGGCGGGGGGCTTCCCCCAAGGGCCAGGCGCCGGCTAGATCTCATCCCTTTCTCATCCTTGAGGGAGGATGCGGCCGTCACTCGGAGCGGGTGATGCTCAGGCTCAGTTCACCGAGTAGTCAGCAGGTTGTTCACCGCGTGATTTCTGATGCCACCCCCCAGGCCGAAATGTCCGACGATGCCTTGCTTCGTGCGCTCTGCGGCGGTGCCGATGGTGCCGATGGTGCCGATGGTGCCGTCGAGCTGCTCTACCTGCGTCACCGGACCTCCGCAATGGCGCTTGCGCGAGCGTCCGGCTGTACGGGCGTCCATGCCGAGGACGTGACGTCGGAGGCCTTCACCCGCATCCTGCACGCCCTGCGACACGGCAGCGGCCCCTCGGACAACTTCTGCGGCTACCTGGCAACCGTCGTGCGACGACTCAGCCGGACCCACCTCCAGCGGTGCCGTCGCGAGGTACTGGTCGACGACTGGTCGCCCTTCGACCAGGGCCACCCCGATGACTTCACCGAGCAGCTGGCCGACTCGGAGGTGCTCATTGCACTGATGGCACTGCCGCCACCCTGGCGCGAGGTGATCTGGAAGATCGAGGTCCTCGGCGAACCCTTGGCCTCGCTGGCGCGGGACCAAGGTCGCACGCCGAACGCGATGGCTGCACTGGCCTACCGCGCTCGCCGGGGCCTCCGGGCCGTGATGACCGAGCCAGCCGCCTGACACGACGTCGGGTCGCTCCGCTCGGGCGCGGAGCGCACCCCGTGGAGGCCGTGGGGACGGCTCAGCCGCGGGAGGGGCGCCGTGGAGGGGCGCCGTGGAGGGGCGCCGCGGGAGGCGGGTAACCGTCGCTCTAATCGGGAGGGCAAACGATGGACCACGAGGTACTGGGTAGATGGGAACTGCCGGGGAACCTGCGTCAGGAGCTGGACGAGCTGGACTGGTCGCGGATGCATGGCGGACATCGCCATGCGCCGTCGGTCGCGTTCTTCGAGGTGGCCTCAGGCAACACGATCGGCGGACTCAGCCTGGTCGGACAGCTGATCGCCAGGCAGCGTGACGGAGATCGTCCACTGGACTCCGAGGACGCAGCGGAGATCGCGATCCTGCGTCTGTGGGCGGGTTTGGTCGAGCACCGCCACGACCAGGAGGCGATCCGCGACGCCATGCTGCTGCTCGCAACGACACCGGCCCCGGACAGCGCTCGGCGAGCGCTGCTCCACCTGAACCTGGCGGCAACCCTGCAAGAGCACCTGCTCCGTGTCGATCTCGCCGAGATGGACCTCATCGAGCACCACCTGTCCTCAGCCCGCCACCTGGCCCAGCTCCTCGGGCTGCCGAGAATCGAGGCGGCCGCCCTGTCACGGCTCGCCCTGATGGACATGCTCCGTGGCCGGGTGCCGGCGGCGCTGCACCACACCGCAGCGGTTCGAGCTCTCGTCGCGGCGGGCGGGACGGACTTCGGCCACTCGTGGCGGCACAGGATCGTGCCCGTGGAGCAGTGGGGCCTCCACGCCCTCAACCTCCCGACCGACGTCGAGACCCTGCTATCACTCATGCGAGAACTGGAGAGCAACCGCCGCAGCGTGATCGTGTGTGCGACGACAGCGTCGGCGACCGCACTGGCACTGATCGACCAAGGCCGCCTCGAGGTCACCCGACGGATGCTGGAGCGGGTCCTGGACGAGCCGATCGCGCGCGAGGCGGGCCCGTGGCTGGTAGTTCTCGCGATCCTCGACGGCTACCTGGCGATCAACAGCCAAGACGACCGACGGTTCGTGAGCGCACTTCGGCGGCTGCGTGAGTTCGGTTCGCTGGCCGAGGCGAACTTGCTCGAGGCGACCGTGCTCGTTCAGCGGGCCGAGCACCCCCGGGCCCTGGAGCTGCTGGAACAGGTCACCTCCGGCGAACTGCCGGCACTGTCCCTCACCTACCCTTCAGCCTGCGTGCTGCACGCCGTTGTGCTGTACCGCGTCGGTCAGAGCCGGGAGGCGAGCCATCTGCTGGCGCAGGCACTGGCCGACACCCAGCGGACCAGCGCCCTACGTCCCTTCACCATCCACGACCCGCACGTGATCCGGCCGATCCTCTCGTCGGTGGACCCCGACACCCCAGCGCTGCGGAGCTGGCTAGAGCAGGTGCGCAGCGCCGTCGATGCCATGCTCGCCAGCCCCCTGAACGGGCGCACGTCCGTGCCCCTGCCGACGGAACAAGGCTCTGTCAGGAAGCCCTCACCGTTGACGCCTCGGGAGGCAGAGGTACTCGCACTCGCCGCGGCCGGCGCGGACCAGGCCGCGATCGCCCGCAACCTCTACCTCTCGGTCAACACCGTCAAGACCCACCTGCGGGCCGTACGCCGAAAGCTGGACGTCGATCGGACATCCGAGGCCGTGACCATCGCCAGCCGCGAGGGTTGGATGGGCTGACCCACCCCAAGCACCCTGAGACGACGTGAGCCGCCGTCCTTCGCCCGGCGACGGCACACAGCACGTCGCGGCCCGCACTCAGCCCTGGACGTCGATCCATCTCGCGGCAAGCGCCACCGCCACCGCCTCGCCGGTCCGCGCGACATCGAGCTTGTGCCGAAGCGATCGCAGGTGGGTCTTGACCGTGTTGAGCGAGATGTGGAGCTCGTGGGCGACCCACTGGTGATTGTGACCGCTGGCGACGAGCCTGAGGACGTCGAGTTCCCGGGCGGTCAGCGGCGACACGACAGCGGAAGCCGCCCCGTCGGCGGTGGGCAGTGGCACCGTGGTGGTCTGGAACACCTCGCTCGCCTCGGCCGCATCGACGGCGCGCCTGATCTCCCTGACCCAGTCGGCCGTGGCGGCGTTGTCGATCTGAAGGCCCCCGAGGATCTCGCGGATCACACCCGGCTCGTGGATGGTGAAGGTCCGGAGCACTCCGGTGCGCTGGGTGTCGGCGACAGCGCGAGTCAGGCATCGACGCGCCTCCTCCAGCTGGCCGTTTCGGTGGTACGCCACGCCTTGAATGACACAGGCCGACGGGTAGGTGATGCTCAGCGACGGAACCCGCTCGCTCGTGACGTCGTCCAGAAGATCGGCCGCACCGCGGTAGTCACGCGAGCGGGCAAGGGCGGTGGCCTCGAGCAACCGAGCCTCCGCCTCAGCGCCGACCCGCCGCAAGGATGCGACGGCCTGCTCACGCCGACGGCCGTCGTCGCTGCTGATCGCCAGGTACCCGTCGAGCAGGTCCAGCATGAGCTGCCACACCCCGGCTGCCTCGACCCCCGCGTCGCACACCAGGACGTCGAGCAGACGACGGGTGGCACTCATGCCCAGCTCGTCGATCGCAGCAAGGCAGTAGGCACTCGCCAGTACCGCACGGCTCAACGCACTGTGGCCCAGCGTCGCCATTCGGGAGTGGAGCTCCTTGATCCGGCCGAGGTCGACACTCTGGTTGCGGCAGTGCAGCACCCACTGCTCGACCGCGACCACCCGGTACTCCCACGCCTCCGTCCGGTCGCTGGCGGACTCGCCCCTGGTTCGACGCGCCGCCGCTGCCAGGTGCTCCGCGGTCGGCACCTGGCCTCGCAGCATTGCCATGAGCGCGAGGCGCGACTGCGCGGCGACACTCACGCGCACCATGCCGGTCAGCTGCCCGAGCGCGAGCGCACGGGCCAAGTGCAGGTCGATACGCCGCCACACGTCAGGGTCGAACGACTTCAGCCCCTCCTGCAGTGTTGCCGCGATGTTCAGGTGCAACAGGGCGCGACGCTCCACGGAGGGGAGCGGCACCGCGACCAGAAGGGCCTCGGCGAGGCTCAGCGCCGCGTCGTCGGGACGACGCTCCTGGAGCGAGTGCCACAGCCGGAGCACGACGACCTCCGCGGCACGATCGATGGTGTCCGTCGGCTCCGCGACCACCCTCTCGACATCGGACCACCCACCGCGCACACCGCCGACCGCACGCAGGAAGGCTCGGAGAGGCGCATGGGGGTGGGATGGCGCCAGGTCTTGGCCGAGCAGGTCTGCGAGATCAGCGGGCAAGTTGCAGGTCGCCCAGTCCTCGGCTGCCGACCTGGTCACAGCGCCACTGTCCATCGATCTCCACCTCCTCATAGTTACTTGCGCCACAGCCGTCGACGCGGGGCGCCGAAGGGCCGGACGAAGGGGGAGGTGTCAGGCACGGGACCCCGGACCGGACCTGCTCACGACGCAAGGAAGCGTGCGGGTCGCCTCCCTCGCGAATCGCCGCACATCGGCTCCGCGGCCCCACCCTCGTCCAGCTCAGTACAACACCCGTGCCGGCGGCCGATATCCCGAATCCTCGTGGGCGTTATCGGAACTGGCACCATCTCGCCGGGTTTTGCCTGCGGGCGTAAGCGAGGGCGTCGGTACTGAGGCGGGGTCCGGCCGGCCGGCAGAGCGGAGCCGATGAGGTGGCCGATGCCATGGCCAGCGTTGTCGGCGCGGTGCCGTCGAAGGTCGGCAGCTGCCGACGCGGGAGGCGTCCGCACCTCCCCGATTCACGCGGCGTCAGATCCGGTGACAGCGCCCCGATCCACCTCGCCCGTGTCACACACGGAGCAGGCGGCAGTCCTCCCAGACAGCGACAGCACGTGCCTGCGCGCACGAGCGTCGTCCCACCCCCCCTCGTCGAAACGGGACACGTCATGACCTCACACGAGACACGACCGTGGAAGAACGTGGCCAGCACGCCCGGAGCCGTGTCGGCGCTCTACGAGTTCATGGTGTCCGAGCTCGTCGCCGACCTCGACCGCCCGCACGTCGTGGTGGTCGGCGACGTGCGCGACTCCGCGGTGGGCTTCGTGGTCGGCCCCTTCCGCGACAGCCTGTCCGCCGTGGGCGCCGCCGAGGAGCTCCGCCGGCGGGACCGGATGCTCGGGACCACCACCGGGACGTACCAGGCCGTCCCGCTGGAAAATCCGACGGAACCGACCTCCGGCGAGGACTGAGGCTCCAGCGGCGTCCACCTTCGCTCGAACGCCGTCAGTCCGCGAGCGCCAGGCAGGCCGCGGGCCGGGCGACGTGGTCGCGCGCGTGCGCCCGGTGCACGAGCCAGGCGTCCGCGTCGAACGACGCCCACGCCGGGTGGCCCGGGGAGATGTGGCAGATGCCGCTGGCGGGATCATCGTGGTCCGGGCTGCGCGGCGCCGGTGCTCGACTGCTGAGGGCCGCCACTGCCAACGCCGCCACGAGGACCGACGCTCCGCCCAGGCGGATCACCAGGTCGATCCGACGCATCGACATCCTTCTCACTCCACCTCTCGCGGCCCGGGCAGCACGTCCGTCTCGTGGTCCGCGAGCCAGTCGTCGAGCCGGTCGGAGTCCAACGCGGCGAACATTGACGCGGTGGCGCGCAGGTTGAGGGTTACGACGCTGGCTCCGGCGATCGTGGGCGTGCCGGTGACCGGCACCGTGGCGAAGGTGACGTCGCCGGCCCGGATCCCGCGGCTCTGGAGCGCGAGACGCCGCAGTGCACCGTTGTCGAGACCATCATCGACGGCGACCGCGTCGGACAGGTTGGCGACCAATCGGACCAGGCGTCCGGGATTGGCCATCGTCCCCGAGGCCGTGAGCCGGACCAACAGCGCGCGGAGGAGGTTCTGCTGGCGCTGGATCCGACTGAAGTCGCCGCGCGCAAGTGAGTGACGCTCCCGCACGTAGGCGAGTGCCTCCTCGCCGGTGAAGCGATGGGTTCCGGCCGGCCACGTCGTCGAGTCGACAGGGTTGAAGGTCGGTTCGTTGAGGTACAGGTCGACGCCACCCACGATGTCGGCGATCTTCGACAGACCGGCGAAGCCGACGACCACCGCATGGTCGATCCGCACCCCGGTGAGGTCCTCGACCGTGCGAGCCATCAGCTGCGGGCCTCCCCACGAGAACGCCGCGTTGATCTTGGACCGCCCGTGCCCGGCAATGTCGACATAGGAGTCACGCGGGATCGAGACCAGCTGGGCGCTGCTCCGGTCGGCGGGAAGGTGGAGCACCATGATCACGTCACTGCGGAACACCCCCGGCGTCCACTCCCGCCGCTCCAGCGCCTCGTAGACAGACGGTCCGTCGCCGGAACCCTCCGGCTCGTCGACCGCCGCGACCAGGATGTTCAGCGCTTCCCCCTGGGTGCGGGCCGGTCGGCCGGGGCGGTCGATGTCGAAGGGAAAGCGGGTGACGTCGCCGAGCTGGCGCTCGGTATAGACCGCGAGCCCGACGACCAGGCCCGCCAGGATGAGGAGCACGACCACCAGCGCGCGGAACAGCCGACGCCGACGCCGACGGCGGGGCTTCGAGCGCCGCCCACTCGGACGGGACGCCTGCGAGTCCGGCTCCCGCGCGACGCCCTCGTCGATAGCAGCCTCGCTCATCAGAGCCGGTGTCCGTCAGCGCCGGTGGTGACGCCGCGGGTGTCGAAGAAGAGCGCCGCACTCGCGAGCAGTCGCGGCACGTCGTACTCCCGGTGGGCCTGAACGAGGATCACGAGGTCGGCGGCGGCAACAGCGCGGTCGAGGTCGTCCGCGCGCGTGACCGGGACGTCGACGTTCCAGGCGTCGACCCGCGGATCGTGGAAGACGACGTGAGCCCCGAGCCCCGCGAGGTGGCGGGCCAGCGGAACTGCCGGCGACTCCCGCTGGTCGGCGATGTCGGACTTGTACGTCACCCCCAGCAGCAGCACGGTCGAGCCATGGATGGCCTGTCCGTGCTCGTTGAGCAGGTTCTGCGCCCGATGCGCGACGTAGGCCGGCATCGTCGCGTTGATCTCCTCGGCGAGCTCGACGAAGCGGAACGGGTAGCCGAGCCGGGCCCGGACGCTGTGGGAGAGGTAGTTGGGGTCGATCGGGATGCAATGCCCGCCGACGCCAGGCCCCGGGAAGAAGGGCTGGAACCCGAAGGGCTTGGTGCTCGCACAGCGGATCACGTCCCACAGGTCGATGCCGAGCTCATGACAGAACCTCGCCATCTCGTTGACGAGCGCGATGTTGATGTGGCGGTAGGTGTTCTCCAGCAGCTTGGCCGTCTCGGCCTCCCTGGTGCCGGCAGCGGGCACGACGTGGTGGACGAACTTGCCGTAGAAGGCGATGGCGGCGTCGCGGCACGCTGGCGTGAGGCCGCCGACGATCTTCGGCGTGTTCACCAGCGTCCACTGCTCGTTGCCTGGATCGATCCGCTCCGGGCTGAACGCCAGGTGGAAGTCCTGGCCCGCCCGGAGTCCGGATCGCGACTCCAGGCGAGGCAGCACCAGTTCCTCGGTGGTGCCGGGATAGGTGGTCGACTCGAGGATGACGAGCTGACCGGGATGCAGATGGTCGGCGATGGCGTCCACAGCGGCCGTGACCGCCGAAAGGTCCGGTCCGCCGGCGGCGCCGAGCGGTGTCGGGACGCAGATGACGCACACCGCACTCTGCGCGAGCACCCCCGGGTCAGTGGTCGACCGGAAGCCCGACTCGAGCATGGCCGCCACGTCGTCGTCGGAGAGATCGTCGACATGACTGCGGCCGGCGTTCAGGCCGGTCACCGTGTTCGCCGAGACGTCCAGCCCGAGCACCCGCAGGCCGGCACGGCACGCTTCCTGGGCGAGGGGCAGGCCCACGTAGCCGAGACCGACCACGACGAGGTCGATCGGCCGGTTCGCGTTGTTCGAGTCCACGCCTAGCAGGACCACGGGGGAAGCCGCCTCTGACGGCACCGCAAGGCCGAGGGGATCGAGCATCGAGGTGTCACATCCCGCCGTACCTCCGGTCCTCCTCGGTGGGCCTCAGGAGCGGGCCTGAAGGCTGCGGGCCGGTGACCCCATGCGCCGGCCCGCAGCCATCCCCACCCGCCTGGGTCCGTCGAAGACGATCCATTCGATCCAAGGGGAAGCGAATGACACCGAGGCACCTCGGCACCGTTCCGCTCGTCACGATCCTGGCGCTCGCCGACATCATGGCGTGGACAGCGTCGGTCGCCGCCTTCTGCGGCCTGCGCCTCTCCAGCGTCGGCGGGACGGTGGCGGACCTCAACTGGGGCCAGGTGGTCGGGACCGGCCTGGTGACCGGGCTGGCCCATGTGGTCGTCGGCGCCTGCCTGCACCTCTACCGGCGCCGGGCCGCGCTGGGCAGCCTCGACGAGGCCTTCCTGCTCGGCTCCACGGTGGCGCTGGTGGGGATCGGCCTGACCGCGGTGAGCCTGGCGATCGTGCAACCGTTCCTGCCACGCTCGGTGCCCCTGGCTGCTGCCGGCCTCGCGCTGGCCTTCACGGCCGCGACACGTGCCGGTCTCCGGCGAGGGGCCGAGCGTCGCCAGGAGCGCCGCGCCGCGTGGCACGCGACGCCCGTGTTGATCCTCGGCGCAGGCCCCGCCGGACGCGGTGCGGTCGACGCGATGCTGGTCAGCAAGGAGGCAGGCTGGCGCCCGGTCGGCTTCCTCGACGACGACCCCTCCCGCGCCAACCTGCGCCTGCGCGGCCTGCCGGTCCTGGGTCGCACCGAAGACCTGGCACGCGTCGCTCGCCAGACCGGTGCCGAGGCACTCGTGATCGCGGCACCGGACGCACCGGCACGCCAGCTGCGCACGTGGGCGGCGGCCGGCCGGGCTGCCGGTGTCCAGGTCAAGATCCTCCCCGCGATCACCGACCTTCCCTCGGGCACCACCGACATCCGCGAGCTCCGGGACGTCCGTGTCGAGGACCTTCTCGGCCGCCACGTCATCGACACCGACGTCGCGGCCATCGCCGGCTATCTCACCGGTCGGCGCGTGCTGGTGACAGGTGCGGGCGGCTCGATCGGCTCCGAGCTGTGCCGCCAGATCAAGGCCTTCGGGCCCAGCGAGCTGATCATGGTCGACCGCGACGAGTCCGCTCTGCACGCGGTGCAGCTCTCGCTCGAGGGGCGGGCACTGCTGGACACCACGGACGTCGTCCTGGCCGACATCCGCGACCGTGCCGGCATCATGCAGATCTTCGACGAACGGCGTCCCGAGGTCGTCTTCCACGCCGCGGCCCTCAAGCATCTCCCGATGCTCGAGCAATATCCCGGCGAGGCTGTGCAGACCAACATCTGGGGCAGCCTCACCGTGCTGGAGGCTGCCGCCGCTGTGGGGGTCGAGCGGTTCGTCAACATCTCGACGGACAAGGCAGCGGACCCGATCTGCGTGCTCGGCTACAGCAAGCGACTGGCCGAATGCCTGACCGCCGATGTCGCGACCAGCTCGGACGGAGTGTTCCTGTCCGTGCGCTTCGGCAACGTGCTCGGCAGCCGCGGCTCGGTCTTGTCCACCTTCGCCAGCCAGATCTCCGCCGGGGGCCCGGTCACGGTGACCCATCCCGACGTCACCCGCTACTTCATGACGATCCCGGAGGCCGTCCAGCTGGTCATCCAGGCCGCCGCGATCGGCGACCGCGGCGAGGTCCTGGTCCTCGACATGGGCGACCCCGTGCGCATCCTCGATGTCGCGGAGCAGATGATGGACATGGCAGGCACCACCGTTCCCATCGAGTTCACCGGACTGCGCCCTGGCGAGAAGCTCCACGAGGACCTACTCGCGGTCGGCGAGGTCGACGCTCGGCCGCATCATCCCCTCGTGTCCCAGGTCGCCGTTCCCACCATCAGCGCCGCCGGGATGCTCGACCTCGACGTCCGCGAGGAGCCCGGCCGTCTCACGCAGCGGCTGGCCGAGGCCTGCGACCTGCTGCGGCCGGGGGCTCCGGAGCCTCGGGAGGCGCCGGAGGCACGGGAGGCGCCGGCCGCCGTGCTGGCAGCGGGCCGCTAGGTGACGGCAGAACACGCCGGGTACGCAGCCGGCGCGGAGCGGGTCTCGGCGGATCCCGCGCAGCGTCTCGTCGTCGTCGGTGCCGGCGGCATGGGGCGCTGCATACTCGACGTCATCGACGCGATGAACCGCGCTGCGAGCGCATCCGGACCCGCACCGCTGCGCGTGGTGGGCGTCGTCGCCGATGACGAGCCCGTCGACGACCTCCTCCAGCGGCGTGAGGTGAGGTTCCTCGGCCCGCTGCCGCTGATCGACCGACTCCCGCCGGACGTGGGATATGTCATCGGCATCGGCGCCCCGGCGGCACGAGCGAGGATCGACGCGCTCCTGAGCCGATCGGGCCGTACCTCGCCGGTGGTGGTGCACCCCAACGTGCACCTCGGCCACGACGTTCGGCTCGCGCCGGGCGCGGTGATCTGCTCCCATGTCAGCATCGAGGGCAACGTCCGCCTCGGCCGGCACGCGCACGTCAACCAGAACTCGACCATCGGCCACGACAGCGTGGTCGAGCCCTACGCGACCATCAGTCCGATGGTCTCCGTGTCGGGCGCCGTCCTCGTCGGCGCCGGCGCGTTCGTCGGCGCAGGTGCCTCGATCCGGCAGGGCCTCACCCTCGGCGCCGGAAGCACGGTGGGCATGGGTGCCGCGGTCGTTCGCGACGTCGCACCGGACGTCACCGTCACCGGCGTGCCGGCCCGCCCGCGGACCTGAGGAGACCGGCCGGTCTCGTCAGTCCTCGTGCGGCGGGTCGACCAGGCGCGGCATGGTCGCATGTCCCGGATGCCTGACGCCACGCCGTCCCAGCACGATGAACACGGTGCGGGCCAGGACCCCCCAATCCCCAAGGTGCGAGCGGTGCCGGACGTAGTGGACGTCGAGTTCCAGCCGGTCCTTCCAGTCCAGGCTGTTGCGGCCCGAGACCTGGGCCAGCCCCGTGACACCGGGCCGGACCTGGTGGCGCAGATGCTGGACGCCGTCGTACGCCGAAAGGTAGTCGTCGAGCAAGGGACGCGGTCCGACCATCCCCATCTCCCCACGCACGACGTTCCACAGACTCGGCAGCTCGTCGAGGCTGGTCGATCGCAGGAAGCCGCCGAGTCGCGAGATCCGCTCGTGATCCTCCCGCTCGGTGGCCGTCTGCGCCCGCATGGTGCGGAACTTCACCAGGACGAAGGGCCGGCCGTGTTGGCCCGGCCGTTGCTGACGGAAGAGGATCGGCCGTCCCTCGGTGACCAGCAACGCGATGGCGATGACCGCCATGAGGGGGACGGTGGCGGCGAGCAGCAGGCTGCCAAGGACCAGGTCGCGCCCTCGGTAGGACCAGTCCCCGGTCACGGCCGACCCCCCAGCTCATGCCGGACGGCGGTCACCACCCGGTCGAGGTCGTCGTCACTCATGCCCGATCCACTCGGCAGGCACAGGCCATGGGCGAAGGCGTCGGCGGACGTTCCGTTGAGGATCGCCGGCGCCCCGGCAAAGACGGGCTGCAGGTGCATCGGCTTCCACACCGGCCGGGTCTCGATGGCATGCTCCGCCAATGCCAGGCGAAGGGTCTCGGGCGTCCGTCGGGCCGAGGAATCCAGCAGGAGCACGCTCAGCCACCCGTTGCCGGTGCCGAGGGCGTCATAGGGACCGAACCCGACCCCGGGCAGGTCAGCCAACCGGTCGCGGTAGGCCTCGGCAGTACGCCGCCGGCGCGCGACCCGTGCCGGCAGACCAGCGAGCTGGGCCCGCCCGAGTGCGGCGAGCAGGTTGCTGAGCCGGTAGTTGTAGCCGACCTCGGCATGCTCATAGTGCGCGACCGGCAGCCGCGCCTGGCTGGCGCGCCGACGGGCACGGTCGGCAGCAGCCTCGTCGTCGGTGAGCAGCACTCCCCCGCCGCCCGTGGTGATCATCTTGTTGCCGTTGAACGAGATCACCGCCGCCGCGCCCAGCGATCCCGCCGAGGCGCCCCCGGCGGCGCGCGCGCCCAATGCCTCGGCCGCATCCTCGATCAGGGGCACCTCGTAGCGGGCCGTGATGTCGCGCAGGGCGTCGTGGTCGCAAGGCTCTCCGTAGAGGTCGACCACGATGACAGCCTTCGGCAGCCTGCCGGCCCGGGCACGCCGAGCCAAGTCGTCGGCGAGCAGCGTCGGGTCCATGCCCCAGGTCCGCGGCTCTGAATCGACCAGGACGGGCGTGGCGCCGAGGTAGCGAATCGGGTTGACCGTCGCTGCGAAGGTGAAGGTCGAGGCCAGCACCTCGTCGCCGGGCCCCACCCCCAGCTCTATCAACGCGAGATGAATCGCCGCCGTCCCGCTGGCCAACGCGACGGCGTGGCCACGGCCGGTACAGGCCGCCAACTCACGCTCGAAGGCGTCGACCTCAGGCCCGAGCGGCGCGATCCAACCGGAATCGAATGCTCGGAGGAGCGCCTGGCGCTCAGCGGCTCCCACGTCCGGCCCGGACAGCAGGATCGGTGCCGGACGATCGGCATCGGGCGACGGAAGCTCGTTGAGCGCGACCGGAAGGGAGGCGCTCATGCTCGGTGGCCGGCTGCGGTCCGCTTCACGCGCTCAGTCCCTCGACCGCCTCGAGAGCCTCGAGCTCGGCCCGCAGCCGACGACGGGCTCGGCTGGCGACCGCGGACACCGAGTTGGGCGACTTGCGGCGCTCCGCGGCGATGGCCGCAACCTTCTCACCGTCGACCTCCACCCGCCAGATCACCTCACGCCAGGGTGCTGGAAGCCGCGAGAATGCCCTGCCCATGTCCGTGTCCTGCAGCGCATCGGGGAGCTCGTCGATCCACACTCCGTCGAGAGTGGACTGGTCGTCCGTCGGGATGTTCTGGGCGTGGTGCTCGTTGTGCGCCCACGACACCCGCCGGATCGCGGTGGCGAGGTAGCCGGGGAAGTTCTCCGTTGGCCCATTGCCTCCTCGCATGGCGCGGAACACGCGTGCCCAGGCGTCGGCCACCACGTCATCGACGTCGCTGGGCCGAGTGCCGGCGCGGCGCGCAACCTTGGCTGCGACATCCCGGTAACGGGTGAAAAGCACCCCGAACGCCTCACTGTCCCCGCGCCGCGCCTGATCGAGCAACTCCCCATCGCTCAGTTCGACCGGCTCGACGGCATCGACGGCATCGACGGCATCGCCCGCGGGCGGCCGCATTTGGGCATGACGAAACAAGAGATCTCCCCCAAGTTAGCTGGCCTCGACCACGGATCGATCGGGTCAAGGTCTTCCGAGATGCCACGGGTACGCGGCCTTTTCAGAATGCGTGAACGGAGAGCGCAGCGGATCACCCTTTCCGGTGATCCGTGGATGGGATCAAGGTGACCGGAGGGATGAGGAGGAGGATGACGGCTAGCTGGGTTGTCGGGTTCCTCCGATCACCCTTTCGTAGATGCCGGCGACCTCCGCGGCGGTCCGCTCGACGTCGAGAAGGCGCCGGGTGCGAGCTTGCCCAGCGGCGGCCAGGCGAGCCGATCGATCCGGACTCCGGAGGACCTCGCGGATCGCCGCCGCCAGCGAGTTCGGGTCGCGAGGTGCGGCCAGCCAGCCGGTCTGCTCGGGCCTGACCAGGTCGGGGAAACCGCCAACCGCGGTGGCCACCGTCGGCACCCCGGCCAGCAACGACTCCGCTGCTCCGCCGAGGTTCTCCGAGTGCGAGGGGTGGACTGCGAGATCGAGGCTGGCGTAGATCGCGGCGACGTCCTCGCGTGGACCGAGGAAGGCGTGCCGGCCGGGCAGCCTCCGCTCCGCAAGTGCCCGCACCCGTGCCTCGTAGGCTTCCGCTCCGATCCAGGGGCCACCCACGAACACGATGTGCAGGTCATGACCCTCGGTTACCAGCCGAGCGGCTGCCCGGATGAGGTCTTCGTGGCCCTTCAGCCCACGGGTCTGTCCGAGATAGCGCTTCGGGGCGTAGAAGTGGGCAACCATGCCGATCAACACGGTGTTCGGGCTGAGGCCGAGGTCCGCTCGCAACGGTGCCGCCGCCCCGGGGTCGACGAACGAGGCCGGGTCGGTGCCGTAGAAGCTCAGATGCACACGATCAGCCGGGACACCGCTGCGAAGGTAGCGGAGCCTGACCCACTCGCACGTCGCGATCCAGTGGTCCGCAGGACCGGAGGTTGCCAGCTCCACCCGGCGAGTCACGGAGTGCTCGAGATGGAGCGGCCCCGGCACCTGGAAGACCCGTGGCAGCGGGTTGCCCCGCAACGCAGACCGCAGCGCGAGGGTCGTGTCGACGAAGTGGCTGTGCACGAGGTCGGGACGGATGTCCTCCACGAGGCCGCCCACCGTGCGGATCGCGCTCGACCAGGTGCTGGGCCGGGTGGGAACCAGGCCCGGTACACATTCATGGACCTCGACGCCCGCGGCGCGCAGGGCGTCGGCACGTGGTCCTGGAGGGAGCGCGACGTGGACCTCAAGCCCTCGGCGGTGCAGGACCTCGATCTGGCGCTGGGCCCATCGGGCTCCGACTCCGGTCTTGACCAGGTGCAGGACTCTCATCGACTTCCACCCACTTGGCTGCGCAACGTCCGGAGCAGGGCGTCCCGGCGATCCTGGAGGACGTCCACGCGATAGCTGCGGGCATGCTCCTGGAGAACCTGCGCGTGACGGGCTGCTCCGAGCGGGTCCCGCATCAGCGCCAGCAGCAGCGCGGCGAGCGCCGCAGGATCGTCCGGTTGACAGCGCGCGGTTGACGGGAGCAGCTCCGGAATGCCACCGACATCGGTCGCCACACAGGGCAGGCCCGCGGCCATCGCCTCCAGGAGCGCCCGGGGCAGTCCCTCGGTGCGGGAGGCGAGCACGAAGGCGTCGCTGGCGCTCAGGACGTCACGCACGGCCTCCGGACCGGGCAGGTTGCCCACGAACCGGATGCGGGCTGCGAGCCCGAGACGGCGCGCCCGCTCCTCGAGCCCGGGGCGCTCACGGCCGTCGCCGACCACGGTCAGGACCACCTCGTCAGGCAGAAGCGTCAACGTCTCGATGAGGACGTCCACGCCCTTGTAGGTCTGCTCCAGGCTGGCCACGGTGACCAGGGAGCGCACCGCGCGTGGCGATACCGGACGTTCGATGAAGGACTCCGGGGTCAGCGACACGCTGGAGTAGGTCGCGGTGGCGAGCGCACGCGGCGCCGGATAGCGCTGGGGGAGGACGACCGAGCTCACGTAGCCGACCACGCTGGCGTGCGCCGTGAGGCGCCGCAGGCCGGCGGTTGTGGCGGAACGGATCGGCACCCGCGCCGGATGGCTGCTGACGCCGGCGGCGAAGACCTCCGCCGGGTCCCCGACGACCTCAACGCCGTACGGCGTGGCGCCCAGCGCCCGTCGGGCGGCGTGCGAGACGGCGCCGGGCGCTCGCAGCATCGCCGCGTCGACTCCCTGCGTGCCCGCGCGCGCCGCCCGAGCGACCGTCCTGTGGTGACGCACGGTCCCCAGCGCACCGCGGTAGTCGACCAGGGGGTGAACCCGCACGCGCTCGTCCTCGACCCAGCTGCTCGGGCTCGGCGGCTCCGCCAGGTCGCTCTCTGCAACCCGGGCGAGGACCCGTACCTCGTCGAACACCGTCAGGTAGCGCTCCCAGAACGACCGGTCGTGGAGGCCGTCGGTGAACACGGTGCCGTCACGGAAGCGAAGCAGACGTGCCTCTGTGCTCACCAGGAGTCGCACCGGGCAGGACCTCCCCGTCGGGTCGAGATGGGCGGGCGAGAAACGCGAGCCCACCGTGCAGGACCAGGCACAGCACGATTCCTGACATCAGGCCGCGACTGTCGGAGCGGAACATGTAGGGCACGAAGATCGTGAGGAAGTACCCGAGGTGGGCGGCCAGCGGAGAGCGGTCCAGCCGGTTGACGACGACGTTGACGCCCACGCCGATGAGGAAGAAGACCGGCAGGACGCCGACCAACCCGAAGTTGAGCAGCGCCTCCCCGGACAGCGAGAAGCCGTAGCCCGACGTGCCCGCCGGGGCGTAGCTGTCGACCAGCCACTGGGTCGGGCTGACCTCGCCGCCCACGCGGCCTCGGGTGAGCGCCGAGACCAGCGCGGCCAGATAGGTCTGGCCGTGGCCGTACGGTGTCGAGGTCGGCACGTACTCGAGGACCCGGGTGTCCACGAACAGGAGTGATCCTTGGAACAGGGCGTTCGTGTGCTCGCCGGGCTCCGCACTTCGGCCAGCAGCGAGGGCGCTGACCGCGAAGGCAGCAGCCAATCCCGTGGCGAGCAGCCGCGAGATGCGAGTGCCCGTCTGCGTCAGCCGGCCCAGGAACGCCAGCGCGACGAGCACGAAGACGAAGTCGCGCTCCTGCGACGCGACGCAGTAGACGACGTAGAACGTCAGGAACAGCAGGTACAGCCTGCGCGCTGGGGCGGACGGGCGGATCAGCGGCCACGTCGCGGCGGCGACCAGGGCGATGACCAGGAAGACATAGTGACCTCCGCCGGCCGCAGCGATCCGCGAAGCCTTGTCCTGGCTGAGGCTCGCGGGGCCGATACGCACGATCCCGAGCGCGGCATAGCCACTGAGCATCACGAGCAGTAGGCAGACGGGGGTCACCCATCTGCGGGGGTCGACGGGGTCGACGAGAGAGGCGACCACGGGCCGTTGGCGCACCACCAGCTCGGCCAGAAGCAGGCCTCCGATGGCGAGCGCGAAACCCTGGGTGGCCATGTGGACGCGGTCGAGCACGATCCCGATGTAGATCTCCTGGCCCCGCAGGTGAGAGAGCACCGGCCCGAGCGCCTGGACCAGGAAGATCACCGCCATCAAGCCCAGGACCCCGCGACCGCGCTGACGCACCAGCAGGACGACGGTCAGGGCCACACAGACCAGCGGCCAGCGCCAGGCTGGCTCCAAGAGAGTGCTCATCGTCGCCCCACCGTCGCCACCGCCAGCGAGCGCCCCGGTCGCCGGGGTGCCCGCACCACAGCCACGAGCTTCGCGCCGCACTGGACCAGCGCGCCTGTCGTCACCGCTGCCGCGACTCCGGTCAGGCCGTGCGCCGGCGCGAGCAGGAGGCTGCCGACGCCCACGATCGCGAGCCCGGCGAGATTGGCCAGGAGCTGGGTGTTCTGACGGCGCTGGGTGACCAGTGCCTGGTCAAGGAACCAGCCGCACGACAGGATGCCCGTGGTCAGCGCGGTCAGCGCGACGAAGGCACCCCCCACCGCGAAGTCCGCGCCGTACAGCGCCCGGACCAGGGCAGGGCCCCACCAGTAGGCGGGAACCGTCAGCACCGCCCCACCAACCACGCACACGGCAACGGCCCCGAGCACGGTGCGGACGAGCCCGCCGTCGCCGTCGCCGTGGTGGTAGCGCTGGGCGAGCTGCGGAAGCCGGGCCTGCGCGACCGCACCGGCGAGTGAAGTCACGGCCTGCGCAAGCTGGCTGACGCCCGAGTAGACGCCCAACAGCGCGCTGCCGTGCGCGCCCTGCAGGACGAAGCGGGGCAGCGCCACACTGAGCGCACCGACCGAGCTGGATCCGCCGAGCGGGAGGCCGGTGCGCACCACCTCGCGCAGCGACGAGGGGGCGAGGTCGGCCCGGCTCACCAGGCGCTGCCCGGGTCGCAGGCCCGCCTGCACCTGTCGCCAGGGCAGCGCCAGCGCCAGCGCGACCGAGCACAGCGGCAGAGCCCAGACGGCTTGCCCCACTGCTCCCGTTGCCAGCAGCGCGCCCCCGAACGCGGCTGTGGAGGTCACGGCCAGCAGCGTCTGGTCGCGCCCCACGCGATCGACCCGGCCCTGACTCTGGAGGCAGCCGAGGAAGAGGTCGCCGATCGTCTCGGCGCACCGCGCGAGTCCGACAGCGACCACGACGACCGACGTGGTGGCGTCGGTGCCGACGGCGCAGGCCAGCACGACGGCGAGGGCGACCAGGCTCGTGCAGACGCGTGCCGCCAGGAACGGACCTCGCACCGCGGTCGGGTCGGGGGCGGTGACGAGGAGCACCCTCAGCTGGAGCATGCTGAAGGTGAAGACCGGGGCGGCGATCGCCAGGGCGAGTGCATAGGCCCCCACCGCGTCGGCGCCCTCCTGACGGGCGAGCTGGGCCACCACCAGCCACTGCATCAGACCGAGCGAGAGGGTCCCCGTGACGGCCCAAGCCGTCGGGTGTCGTCCTTGGCAGGCTCGCCTATGCCGCGCCATGAGCGCTGGCGACCAGGCCCGCACTCCCGTCGGTGAAGCTCGCGATGGTCCGCCGGATCCCCTCCTCGAAGTCCACCTCCGCGTGGTAGCCCAGGAGGCGTTCGGCCGGCTCGATGTCCGCCAGGGAGTCGCGCACGTCGCCGACCCTCGGCGGCTCGAACACGGCCTCCACGTGCCTGTCGAGCTGGCGGCAGATCGTCGCCAGCATGTCGTTGACGCTGACCGCATGGCCGGTGGCGACATTGAACACCTCGCCGCCCACGCCGGGCTGCTCGGCCGCGCGCAGATTGGCGTCGACGACGTTGTCGATGTAGGTGAAGTCGCGCGACTGGTTCCCGTCCCCGAAGACGGTGACAGGGTGGCCGCCGAGCACCGCGGTGATGAAGCGCGGGATGACCGCGGCATAGGCCGAGTGCGGATCCTGGCGGGGACCGAAGACGTTGAAGTAGCGCAACGCCACGACGTCGAGCCCGTAACTCGCGGTGAAAGCCTGGCCGAGCGTCTCGGCGGAGAGCTTTGCGACCGCGTACGGCGAACGGGGACGTGGCCGCATCGAGGTGGCCTTCGGGAGAACGGGTGTGTCCCCGTAGACCGACGACGAACTGGCCTGGACGACGCGGGCGACGCCGGCATCGCGCGCCGCCTCCAGGACGGTGAGCGTGCCCATCACGTTGGCGTCGAGGCAGTCGCGCGGGTCGGCGATCGACCGAGGCACGCTCGGCAATGCCGCCTGATGGAGCACCACGTCGGCCGACCGGAGGGCTCGCTCCACCAGGTCGCGGTCGCGGATGTCACCCTCGACGAGGTCCACGTCGTCACGGATGCCCTCGAGGTTGTCGAGCCGGCCCGTGCTGAGGTCGTCGATGATGCGGACCTGCTCGCCGCGGGCGAGGAGGGCCCGGGCCAGGTGGCTCCCGATGAAACCGGAGCCGCCGGTGATCACGTACATGGGGTCCTCCCTAGTTGCCGGTGGCGCTGGAGAAGACCCAGCTGGTCGCCCACGTCACCGGCAGGTCGGTGCTGAACGGTGGGAGGTCGTGGCCACCCACCGTGGCGCTCAGGAAGGTCGGCTTGTAACAGACGGTCAGGTTGCACGTCTGGGTCTGGGTCACGACCCCGCCGATGCCGAAGCTGATCGGAACGGCGATGTCGATGCACAGCTGCGTGGGCCGGACCGGGCTGGTGTCGATGCCCAGGGCCCCGGTGTAGAGGCCCGGCGGGAGGCTCACGTTGGGGAAGCTGAAGGCGCCGGTGATGTAGACAGCGGTCAGCCCGAAGGCGCCTGCGGCGACACCAATGCCCAGCGTGCCGGCGTTGTACGTCGTGGGAGTGTTCAGCGCGCCCTGGCGTCCCGACATCGTCAACCGGGCGCCGGTGACGGTCGCGATGCCGGCCGAGACGAGGCCCGAGCAGGTGAACAGGAAAGTGAACCCCGACGGCGAGGGCGGGGGCGGCCCGACGATGGTCAGGGTGCCGGTGTTGGCGCTGTCGTTGGACGACGTCTCGACCGTGGCGGAGATCGCGACCACGGGAGTGATGCAGTCCGTCGGGCACTGCTGCGGCGAGACGGCGAAGGCCGGCGCCGCGGCGCCGAGCGCCACGGCCGGCACGGACCACACGGCGGTTCGCGCCACCGTGCGGCGGGTGGGGTTGATGGTGGAGCCGGGGTTGTCCTTGGTCATCGGTCCTCGCGGGATCTCGTGGGTCGACGGTGCTGCCCGGGGGCGGCACCGTCGACGAAGTGTCAGCAGCCCAGAAGGACCGGGTTGGGGGCCGCGGATGACACCCGCGGCACCGATCCCGGCACCATCCAGGTAGACGGACCGAGGTCGGTGAGAAATCTGTCGCCCCTCAGGGAGCCGGGACGTTGAGCTGGACGAGGAGACTGCCAACGTGTGCGCGGACGTGGTTCGCGCCATAGGCGGAGCCAGCCGTCAGCCCATCGACACCGACCAGCACCGACGCCGGACGCGCCTCATTGGCCTGGAGGGCGCGGGCGACACGCGCGTCCGGGTCCCGCCAGGTGGGCACACCACTCGACGACTCGACCACGTCGCGGGCCGCGGCGGTGACGACATAGCGCACCTCGATGCCGCGCAGGAGGCTGGCGAAGTGCGGCAGGTCGCGATGGAGGGAGCTGCAGGCGGCGCAGCCGGAGCTCCCGAAGACCAGGAGCTGCGGCGCCCGGGCTGCCAGGGCCGCCACCGGGCGAGCCGAGCCCTGCTCGTCGACGAGCTCGAGGTGAGGCTCCACGGGGAGGCGCACCGGTTCCTCGTTCATGTCGACAAACGCGTCCGGCGCCGGCGAGCCGTCGCCAACGGTGGTGGTGAGAAGGACCGCCAGGCCGCTCAGCAGGGCGGTCGCGAGCAGCCAGGTGATCGCACCCCAGCCCTGCTCCGCCAACCGGGCCGCGAAGCCGCCGCCGGCGACGGAGTCGGCAAGGGCGACCGCGGCGACGCCGAGAAGCACAGCGTTGCGAGCGATCGTGCGGCGTGATACCTCTGACGGTGATCCTCCGAAGCAGGCACAGCGCGCAGGCTCGGGACGACGGTAGGCCGACGCGACGAGGATCAGGTACACCGCCAGCAGGAGCAGCACTGCCGCCGTGGGCGGAACGACCAGCGACGGGGGCGTGACGACGAGCAGGAGCGCCAGCACGAGTTCGAGCCACGGGTGAACCGCGGCGACCCATGCGCTCTGCAGCCACGCCGGCCCCCCGACCTCGCGCAGCTCTTCGAGCCTGCTCGCCGGGCTCGCCCGCAACTTGCCGATCGCCGCCCAGGAGAGAACCACCGCCAATGCCGCCGGAGCGAGAATCAGCGCATCGAGGTCATCCGCACCCATCACTGCCTCCCGACGAGGGACGTCTGCGGGTGCGGGTGCTGGGCCACACGATCGACTTGGGCGTCCTGTCGACTGCGCTGCCGAGGTTGGAGGAACAGTGGAGCCGCTGCATGGCTCGGCCCGGCGACGTACCGGACGAGGTGGTCGACCTCGGCCGCCACCACTCCGAGCGCTACGACTACGCAGCCGTCACCCAGATCACCCTGTCCGCCGTCGCGCTGTCGAGCGGGCACCGGCTGAACCTCCATGCAGCGGGGCTGGCCTCCGCGGACGGCCGGGTGCTGACGCTCGTGGCGCCGTCGGGCACGGGCAAGACCACTGCCTGCAGGCTGTTGGGGCGCGACCTGGCCTATGTCACCGACGAGTGCGTGAGCGTGGGCGAGGCGGGTGACATCGTCGCCTTCGAGAAGCCCCTGGCGGTTCGACCCGAGGGCAGCGACGATCCGGAGGCCAGGGTGGTCGTCGGACCGGACCAGCTCGGTCTGGCGAGGGCGGCGGGCCCACTGCGAGCGGGACCCGTCGTGATCCTCGACCGGCGCCCGGACATCACCGTGCCCCGGTTGCTCGGGGCGGACTGGGTCGGTGCGCTGCTCGACCTGGTCCCGCAGACGTCGGCGCTGCCACGGCTGCGCCGACCCCTGGGGTTCCTGGTCGACCACCTGCGCCGTGTCGGCGGTCCCCGACGCCTGGTCTACACCGAGATCGAGTCGGCGGCCCCGCTGTTGCACGCCCTGCTCGCGGCACCCGGCGAGGGCTCCGATCGGGCCGCGCCCCCGGTCACGACGCTCCCGCACTGGGGCGAGGTTCCCGACCCCACCACCGGTCCGTGCCCCGGGATGCGGCCCGACGGGCGGGGCGCCGTCGTGCGGCGGACGGCATGGACCGATGCCGTCCGGGTCGGTGACGAGGTGCTGGTGATGCTCGGTACCCAACTGGTCGTCCTCTCGGGGGCGGGGGCGGTGCTGTGGAGCTCGATCGGCCCCCACGGGGCCACCGCTGACGAGCTGTGGTCCGCCGGGGTGGACACCCTCGGCCCGCATCCGAACGCGCGGCGGATCATCGACGCCACCATCGACGATCTGTGCGATGCCGGCGTCCTGACCACGTGAGCGCGGCGTCGAGGCGGAGCGTGGATCCCATCCTCGACACGGACCGCCACCCGCGCCGATGGTGACGGTCCCCACGGTCCGGCGTCACGAGCCGCGGCGTCCGAGGTCCACGGGAGGGGGCGTCCTCCTACCCGGACGACCTGAGGATCAATGGACAGTACGCGACCGCCGCTCTCGGGTGCCTCGACCGCGCGCGCCGAGCTTCCCCTGCGGGTTCAGGTTCCCCTGGTGCACGCCGTCATCGAGTCGGTGGCAGCGGCCGCCTCCTGCCCGGTTCTTCACCTGAAGGGTCCGGTCCTGGCCCACCAGCTCGAGGTGGACCGACCGCCGTCGACCGACGTCGACGTCCTCGTCGCCCCCTCGCGGCGGCCGGACCTGGTCGCCGCCCTGGGTCGGCACGGGTGGCGGGTCGCAGCGCCCGTCGGCGCGGACAGGGCCGGAGAGCATCACGCGGTGGTGCTCGTGCATCCGCGCTGGACCTGCGCGGTGGACCTGCACGACCGGTTCCCCGGCGTGGAGATGCCCGCCGAGGAAGCTTTCGGCCACCTGTGGTCGCGACGTTCGTCCGTGAGGGTCGCCGGGGTCGAGGTGCATGCCCCCAGCCGCCCTGACCACGCGCTTCTCCTGCTCCTGCATGCAGCGCGCGGGCAGGGCCGACGGTCCGCGGAGCGCGACATCGCTCTCATCCGCGCCGGCCTCGGTGCCGAGGAGACGGCCGCACTGGCCGCCGCGACAGAGGCCCTGCGCGCGAACGCCGCGATGGGCGCCGTCGTGCCGGGGCTGGTACGGGGAGGGTCCGGTGGCGCTGCCGTGCACTGGTGGCTTCGCTCGCGGCGCTCCGACGGCGCGAGCCTCTGGGCCGGTCGGTTCCTCGCTGCTCGTGGGCTTCGCGCCCGGTGGGCGGTCGCGCGCGCAGCAATATTCCCCTCGACGAGCATTCCCTCTCGCTGGCGGCGCTGGGCGCGAGGCGCGCGGGAGCTGCCGTCCACATTGCGCGCGGTCCGGACCGCGCGCAGTGAGCTCGACAGGCTCGCCACGACCCAGCAGTACGGCGTCGTCCCGGCCGCCCCCACCGTCCGGCCCGCCGCGGTGCACACCTCCCCACGGGAGTTGGTGGCCCACGTCGAGGACGACGGCGTGCTGTGGGCAGCCGCCCTGCCGGCCGGGCCGGCCTGTCGGCTCGATGGCACAGGTCGCCTGGTCTGGGAGGCGGCACGGGGCGGGGCGGCTGCTGAGGAGGTGGTCGAGACCGTCGCCCAGACGGTCGGGCTCCCGGCCGGCGAGATCGGGCCGGACGTCCTGGCCTTCCTGGATCTGCTCGCCGAACTCGGCCTGTTCCAACAGGTCCGGGGACCCGGGGTCAGGAACAGCCGACCAGCGAGTCCTTCCTAGGGATGGCCGGGCTCCGATGCCCGGTCGTCGTCATCACCCGCGACATCGAAGGCATCAACCGACCATGAGGCTCGAGGACATCGTCCATCTCGTCAGGCAGCGGTGGCTCGAGATGACGGTGATCATCGTGCTGGTCCTCGCGGCCACGGCGACCTGGACCGAGACCCGGCAGCGCGAGTACACCGCCAGCGCGTCCGGGATCTTCACCACGACCGACAGCGAATCGGTGGCAGAGACCTACTCCGGCTCGATGCTGGCGCAGTCGATGGCACGGTCCTACCAGACGCTGTTCACGTCGCGGGCCGTTGCCGAGGCAGTCATCGACGAGGTGGGGCTCGACACGACCCCCGAGCAGCTGACGGACCAGATCGCGGTCGCGCTCCCGAATGGCACGGTCACGATCACGGTGCGGGCGACAGCCCTCTCACCCGAGGAGGCGCGTGACATCGCCAACGCGGTCGTGGCGGCCGGAGCCGAGCAGGTCCGCTCCTTCCAGGGCGCGGTCACGCAGTCGGGTGTCGTGAAGGTGGTGCCGGTCCAGCCGGCCGGGCTGCCACGCTCACCGAGCTTCCCGAGGCGGAGCCACACCTACGGCGCGGGGCTGGCCGTGGCCCTTCTCCTCGCCGCGGGTTGGGCCCTCCTTCGTCAGCGCACCGACACCCGGCTGCGCACGATGGCCGACATCGAAGCCATCTCCGGGACCGCGGCGCTCGGCGTCGTACCGATGAGCAAGCCCCTCGCCGAGGATCAGCGAGAGCTCGGCGGCCGGGCGGCGCGGCCCGCGTCCGAGGCCTTCCGCCAGATGCGCACCAACCTGCGCTTCGTCGACGTCGACCGACCTCCGCGGGCGATTGTGGTGACCAGCTCGGTCGCCGGGGAGGGCAAGTCGACGGTCGCGGCCAACCTCGCACGGGTCATCGCGCGGGGCGGCGACCCGGTCATCCTGATCGACGGCGACCTGCGCCGGCCCAGCCTGCACCGGATCTTCGACATCGACGAGTCCCAGGGGTTGACCCAGCTCCTGGCCGGCGCCCTTGATGTCCACGACGCGCTCCAGCCGGGCGACGAGGAGGGGCTGCAGGTCCTCACCGCCGGCCGGATCCCGCACAACCCCAGCGAGCTGGTGGGCTCGCAGCGGATGCGGGACCTGCTGCTCGAGCTCGCCCGGGACCACTTCGTGATCGTCGACTCACCTCCCCTGTTGCCCGTCACGGACGCCGCGCTGATGTCCGCCTCGGCCGACGGCGCAGTGCTGGTGTGCCGCGCCGCCCGCACCCGCCGCGCCCAGCTGGCCCAGTCGCTGCGCAACCTGCGGGCCGTCGACGCCGGCCTGCTCGGCATCGTCGTCAACGGCACCACCGCCGGCCGGCGCGCGATGCGCAACGGCTACGGGTACTACGCCGGCGCCGACGCCGACTCCGACTACATCACCCCGATGAGCCGCCACCGCGCCTGAGGGCTCCTCACGCCCGGCGGTCGATGTACTCGACGTAGCCCGTGCGGCCCTCGACCGGAGCGCCGTCGACCGTGCCGCCGAACGAGTAGCAGCCGACGTAGCCGCTGCCGAGCCCCCAGCTGAAGGGCGCATCGACGGTGGCCTCGATGTCGACCGCGAACGCGGCCTGAGGGCCGGTGTGCCAGCGCATGCGCCTCGGCAGGCTCATCGGTGCCCCGTCCGGGGTGATCGCCGGCTCTGGCTCGTTCTCGAGGACCTCGAAGGACAGCCCGCGGTCGAGGGCCACCGATCGTCCGGTGGCGTCGCGCAGGAAGGCACCGTTCATCACGATCCTGCCCTCGGCCTCGACCGACACCAGCAGCAGCTGGCGGTCGTCGCCGAGATCCAGGACCTGGTAGGTGAAGAAGTCGAGCGGCAGCGTCAGCAGGCGGCTGCGCACCGGCCGGGACGCGAAGGTGTACGAGCCGAACGCCCGCGCGTGCTCGAAGGCGCAGGTGCCGCCGACCTCGTGCGTGCTGCCCGCGTGGGTGATCGTGCCCGCGTAGCGGGTGAGCAGGCTCAGGTGCCGGTACACCGGGGTGTGGACGAACCAGCTGACGACGTCGCTGCATGCCAGGTCCAGGTCGGCGCTCAGGTCGGGGGTCCGGATCTCGAGCCGGTACGACGGGTAGCGCCCGGCCAAGGTGACGGCGTCGCCATAGCGCCACAGCGAGCCGTCGCGGGCGAGCTCGCACTCGGTGTCGATCCGCAGGTCGTCCCAGAACCCGGGAGCGGTGGCGGCCGTCGACACGTTGAGGGTCGCCCGGTTGCGCGGTCCCCCCGGCGGCGGCGGCTGGTGACGCACCTCCGAGATCGGCGCGCCGGTCGAACCCACGATCGTGGTCATCGACAGGAAGCGAAACGGCTCAGGCAGGTTCGGGATCATGACACCGTTGTGCGACCAGCTGAACAACCGACTGCCCACGTGGGGAATGAGGGCCTCGGGTGTCGTGAACCGCCGGGTCGACAGCGCCGGCCCTCGGTTGAGTGCGGGCAGCAGGGCCGAGAGCAGGGCCCCGTTGGGCGAGAGGAGGGTCATCCGGTCACGCCCCGAGGTGGGCCGCGGTGTCGCGGCGCAGCCGGTCGAGGTCGCGCAGCACCGCGCGGCGGGCCAGCCCCTGGAGGACCGCGGGCACCCGGGGCTCGATCACGAACTCCCAGGTGAACCGCGTCCAGGCGCCGGACATCCCCACCCGGTAGCGCTCGCCGAAGCGCCGGAACAGCGGCACGTTCGCAGACTCGACGCTGAACCCGTTCATGCACTCGTCCGGAGCCTCGTCCCAGCGGAAGTAGCGCTCGGTGACGCGGGCGCCGGTCCTCAGGCGCACGGTCCGGGTCGCGCCCACCCCGTGCGGGCGCGGCGAGGTCCACGCCACACGGGCGATCCCCGCGCACCAGTGCAGGGCGTCGTCGCCGTGCAGTTCCCGCCACACCTCCGCGACCGGACGGCGCGAATTGACGGAGAAGGCGTGGTAGCCGGGTCGACCGGGCCGGAAGTCGGCATCGGTGACAGGCTGGAGGTGGAAGGTCGGCATCGGGTCCCTCGAAATCAGCCGCACTTCGATTTTCGAAGTGTCGGTGCAGTTGTACCCTCTCCGCTGTGTCGCCGTCAACCGCCCCCCGGCCCGGCCATCCCGTCCGCGGGTCCGACAGCGGACGGCCGATCATGGCCGCCTTCGACCTGCTCGGCAGGCGGTGGACGCTGCGCATCGTCGGCGACCTGGGCGAGGGCGCGCTCGGCTTCAACGAGCTGCACCGCGCGATCGGATCGGTGTCGACGAGCGTCCTGGCCACCCGGCTGCGCGAGCTGAGGGCGGCGGCCATCGTGACGACGGACGACGACGGCCGCTACCTCCTCACCGAGCTCGGCCGCTCGCTCCTGGTGGCCCTGGCACCGCTGTGGGTCTGGTCCGACCACTGGGCGAGGGCCAACGGGAGCGCCCCGAACGACCCGCCCCCGGGCTACGGAGGCTGAGCGGCCCACCGCGGCCAGTCGAAAGCGGGCTCAGGCCTCCACCGTCCGCCAGCGCAGCACCTCGAGCGCGACACCGATCCGCACCGGGTCGCTCGCGAGCGGCTGCGGCAGCAGCTCGTCGGCACGGGCGAGCCGGCGCAGCACGGTGTTGCGGTGCGTGAAGAGCCGCGCGGCGGCCGAGGAGGCGTTGCCCAGCTCGGCGAGGTAGACCCGGACCGTCTCCTGCAGCTCGGCGGACGCATCGGCCAGCTTGCCCAGCACCTGCGCCACGAACTCCTCGGCCCGCGCCTCGTCGCGGGTGACCAGCGCGGCGAGCTGGACGTCGGCGAAGGCCACGAGCTGGTCGGCCGTGCCCAGCCGGGCCACCAGGCGTCGTACCTCCGCGGCGTCGTGGTGGCTGCGCCGGAAGCCCTCGATGCCGCGGGCGGGATTGCCGACGGCCACCCGCACCTCCGGGGTACGACGAAGGGCGGCGCCCAACGCAGCCCGGTCCGGAGGCGTGGCGACCGGCAGCCACACCCACAACGTGCTGGCGGCGGCCACCACGGTCAGCCGCTGCCGGGCGCCGCAGGCGCGCATCAGCTCCTCGGCGACGCGTTCGAGCCGGCCGAGGTCGGAGTCGCGCTCGGTGGTCCACACCACCGCGGCGAGGTGGTCGCCGTCGAGCGGATGGGCCAGCACGGCCTCGGCGCGCAGCCGCGGCACCGGGGCGCCCTCGAGGATGAGGGCGACCATGTCGCGCCGCTCGGCCTGCGAGCCGCGGGTCAGCTCGTCGCGCTCGGCTGCCATCCGCTCGGCGACCGCGCCGATGGTGCCGTCGACGAAGTCGGCGATCGAGGTGGCGGAGACGAGCAGCAGGTCCTCGAGCTCGTCGGCGTCACGGGTGAGCTCGAAGCAGATCTGCATCCACGCCCGCCAGGCGACGTTCTGCCCGGTCCGGTAGGCGTCGAGGCTGACGTCGTCGAGCCCCCGGCGGACCAGGTCGCGGGCGACGTCGAGCTGGACGGCGCTGGTGTTCGGCGGGACCCGGTCGCCGGGGGCCCGGAGGTTGGCGGAGGCCCACGCGAGGAGGTTGTCGAAGTTCGCGCGGCGCAGCGCGTCGGCCAGCGCCGGGTCGGCGGCGATCACGGCCGTCGTCGGCGCCGAGAGGGTGGCGACGTGGACCGGGGTCACCCATTCGTCGGGGTTCTGCAGGGCCCGCTCCGCGGCCTGGCGGATCAGCTCGCGCGTCCGCGGCGCGGGATCCTCCCAGGTCATGGAGCGAGCCTAGGCCGTGTTCCAGAGGTTCGCGTCCGCCGGGCGCTTGACCTCAACCAAAGTTGAGGTTGGAGGGTTGCGCCCATGACCGCGCTCGCCGCCCCTCCGGCCGCCGCCCGCAACGGCACCACCGTCGCCCTGACCGTCATCGCCGGCACCGTGATGATCCCGCTCGACGTCACCGTCGTCGCCGTCGCGCTCACCCGACTGGCCGAGGAGACCGGCGCCTCGCTGCCGGTCATCCAGTGGGTCAGCACCGGCTACACCCTGGCCCTCGCGACGGTCATCCCCGCGGCCGCCTGGGCGATCGCCCGGTACGGCGCCCGGTCGGTCTTCCTCGCCGCGATCGGCGTCTTCACCGTCGGCTCGGTGCTCGTGGCCACCGCGTGGGACGCCCCGAGCCTGATCGCGTTCCGTGTCGTGCAGGGCCTCGGCGGCGGATTCGTGATGCCGGCGGCGATGACCCTCGCGCTGCGCTCGGCACCGCCCGCCGACCGGGGCCGGGTGATGTCGCTGCTCGGCCTGCCGATCCTCGTCGGGCCGGTGCTCGGCCCGCCGCTCGGCGGCTGGCTCCTCGACACCCTGTCGTGGCGCTGGATCTTCCTGGTGAACCTGCCGATCGGCCTGTTCGCCCTGTGGCTCGGCCGCCGCAATCTCCCCGCCCTCCCGGGAGACCGCACCGCCCGCCTCGACCGCACCGGCCTCCTGCTGCTGGCGCCGGCGATGGCCCTGCTCGTGCTCGGCACGTCGCTCGCGGAGGGCTCACTGGTCGAGGCGCGGGCGCTGGTCCCGATCGGGGTGGGCCTGGTGCTGCTCGGCGCCTTCGCCCGGCACGCCCTGCGCCGGACGGCTCCGCTGCTGAAGGTGCGCCTGCTCGGGGTGCGGGCGACGGGCGGTGGCGCGCTGCTGCTCGTGCTCTTCGCCGGCGGCTACTTCTCGACGCTCGTGCTGGTTCCGCTGTTCTTCCAGGTCGCCCGCGGCGAGTCCGCCACGGCGACCGGGCTGCTGATGGTGCCGCAGGCCGTGCTCGCGGGCATCTCGATCCAGGTCGCCGGCCGGCTCATCGACCGGGTGCCACCGATCCGGGTGATCGCCACCGGGATCACGCTGGCGGTGATCGGCTACGGCGGCTTCACGCTGCAGATGGCCGCCGACGCGTCGTACTGGACCCTGGTGCCGCTCCTCGCGCTCGGCACCACCGGTGCCGGCGCCACCATGCTGCCGACGATCACCCAGGCGACCCGCGACCTCGACGACGCCGACATCCCGTCCGGCAGCACGATGATCAACGTGCTCAACCAGCTGGCCACGTCGGTCACGACGGCAGCCGTCGCGGTGCTGCTCACCGGCCAGCTGTCGTCGCGGCTGCCGCGGCTCGCGGGCGGGATCGGCGACCTCCGCGGCCTCTCCCCCGCTGCGCGCGCCGCCGTGTCGCCGGAGGTGAGCGAGGCGGTCCGGACGGCCTTCCTGCTGCCGGTCGGCATGATGGCGCTCGCACTGGTGGTCGCCTTCACCGTGCTGTGGCCGCGGGGTGGCCGGACGGTGGCTCAGGGCGCGCGGAGCACCACGCTGACGTAGACCGTGCCGTCGCGGTCGCGCCACGCGCCGACCCCGGCGGTGCGGAACCTGCCCTTGAGGATCACGTCGCGGTGACGGGGCGAGCGCATCCACGCGCGCACCAGCACCGACGCCAGGGTGAACCCGCGGCCGCGGGCGATCACCTCCCCCACCATCGAGCCGCCGCAGTCGTCGAACGCGCCGCGCAGCCCGCCGTAGTGGACCAGCTCGTCGTACACCGCCATCCGCCGCGACCGGGACTCGGCGAAGCGGTCGATGCACGAGGACATCCGCAGCGCCCGCAGGCCGCGGGCCGTGCGCTTGCGGTTGATCTGGCGCAGCACCGCTGTCTCGTAGGTGCTGGTCATCGCGGTGACGCCCTGGGCGTGGGCCGCCGGGACCGGTGCGGACGGCGCCGCGGCGAGGGCGGCCGAGGCCGTCAGCCCGGCGACGGCCGAGCGGAGCAGGATTCTCATGGGGGGTGGTTCCTTCCCGAGTTCGATCCCACCTGTGACTCGTCCCCGGTCGAACCCTCCGGCGGTACCCGTCACCCCGGACCCGACACCCGCCCCCAGCGAAAGGTGCACTCCGCACCACGAAGGTGCGGCAATGGTGTGATCCGCCCTGCACATCCCTCGTCCGTGCGCCGCACCATGGAGGCATGACCACGAGCCCCGAACACCTCGACGTCCTCGTCATCGGCGCCGGCATCTCCGGCATCGGGGCGGCCCGCTACCTGCTGACCGAGCGGCCCGGAACCACCTTCGCGGTGCTCGAGGCGCGCGCGGCGTCCGGCGGCACGTGGGACCTGTTCCGCTACCCCGGCATCCGCTCGGACTCCGACCTGCAGACCTTCGGCTACGAGTTCAAGCCCTGGACCGACCCCAAGGCGATCGCCAGCGCCGACAAGATCCTCGCCTACCTGCGCGAGACCTCCGCGGAGTACGGCGTCGAGCCGCACATCCGCTACCAGCACCGGGTCCTCGACGCGGCCTGGTCGAGCGAGGACGCCCGCTGGACCGTCGAGGTCGAGCGCGGCGACACCGGCGAGCGCTCCACCCTCACGGCCGGCTGGCTGTTCGGCGCGACCGGCTACTACGACTACGAGGCCGGCTTCACGCCCACCTTCGAGGGCCGCGAGCGCTTCCGGGGCGAGATCGTGCACCCGCAGCACTGGCCCGAGGACCTCGACTACACCGGCAAGAAGGTCGTGGTGATCGGCTCCGGCGCGACCGCGGTGACGCTGGTGCCGGCGATGGTCGCGGGCGGCGCGGAGCACGTGACGATGCTGCAGCGGACGCCGACGTACATCATGCCGGTGCCCTCGGAGGACAAGCTCGCCAACGCCCTGCTCCGGGCGTTCGGCCAGGAGCGCGGCTACGCGATGGCACGCCGCAAGAACATCCTGAAGCAGCGCGCCGTCTACCAGTTCTGCCAGACGTTCCCGAAGACCGCGCGCACGCTGATCCGCTCGGTCAACGCGAAGGCGCTGCCCGAGGGCTTCGACGTCGACACGCACTTCAACCCGCCGTACGACCCCTGGGACCAGCGCCTGTGCGCCGTCCCCGACGGCGACCTGTTCCGCACGATCCGCAACGGCGACGCGAGCGTCGTGACCGACCGGATCAGCTCCTTCACCGAGACCGGCGTCCTGCTCGCGTCCGGCGAGGAGCTGGAGGCCGATGTGATCGTCACCGCGACCGGCCTGAACATGAAGCTGTTCGGCGGCATCGCGATCACGGTCGACGGCACCGCGCTGCACGCCCCCGACCACCTCGCCTACAAGGGCATGATGCTCAGCGGCATCCCCAACCTGGCGTTCGCGATCGGCTACACGAACTCCTCGTGGACGCTCAAGGTCGGCCTGCTCTGCGAGCACTTCTGCCGCGTGCTGGAGCACATGGAGACCGAGGGGTACGACGTCTGCGTGCCCGTCGCGCCCGAGGGCATGGCGACCCGCCCGCTCCTCGACTTCGGCGCCGGCTACGTCCAGCGCGCGATCGGCGACCTGCCCCGCCAGGGCGACCGGTACCCGTGGACGATGTCGATGAGCTACGCCGACGACGTGAAGCTGGTCCGCGGCGGCCCGGTCGTCGACGAGGCCCTCCGGTTCTCGACGGCCGCCGCCCCGGCCCGCCGCTCGGCCGAGGCCGTCCCGGCATGAGGCTCGTCCACGAGGTCCACGGCGACCCGTCCGGCGTACCGCTGCTGCTCGTCGCGGGGCTCGGCCTCGACCTGACGTCGTGGCCGGCCGGGATCGTCGACGGCCTGGTGGCCGCGGGCTTCCGCGTCGTCACCTTCGACAACCGCGACGCCGGCGCCTCGCCGCGCCCGTCCACCCCGCCGCCGGGACGGCTGCGCCAGCTCCTCGCGCGGCCGCGGCCGGACGCCTACGACCTCGGCGACATGGCCGCCGACACCGTCGAGCTGCTCGACGAGCTCGGCATCGACAGCGCCCACGTCGTCGGCATGTCGATGGGCGGCATGATCGCGCAGACCGTGGCCGCGCGGTACCCCGAGCGGGTCCGCACGCTGACGTCGATCTTCTCCACCACCGGCGACCGCTCCCTCGGCCAGCCGGCCCGCTCGACGCTGCTCCTGCTGGTGACCGGACGACCGGCCCGCACCGAGGAGGAGTACGTCGCCGGCCACCTCCGGATGCTCGGCCACATCGCCTCGCCGGTGCACCGCCCCGACGAGGACCGCGAGCGGGCCTGGGCGGCCGGTGCCTGGCGCCGCGGTCCGGGCGCGGGCGCGCACGCCGGCACGGCCCGGCAGATCAGCGCGATCCAGAAGTCCGGCGACCGTACCGCCGAGCTGCGCCGGATCACCGCACCCACCCTGGTGGTCCACGGCGACACCGACCTGATGGTCCACCCCACCGGCGGTCGCGCGACCGCCGCGGCGATCCCCGGCTCCCGCCACGTCGTGGTGGGGGGCATGGCCCACCACTTCCCGCCGTCGCTCGACGACCACCTGGTCGAGCTGGTCGTCGAGCACGCCACGACGCACGACGCCCTCAGCGGTCCCGCCAGCGGTTCCGCCAGCAGCGCCGGCCAGGGCAACGCACCGTAGGTCCCGGCCACGACGAGACCCAGGACACGCTGCGCAGGCATGGACGGCGCGAGCCGAGCAGGGGACACTTTGAGTGCACACTCGTTCACTCAATTCGGAGGACCCCGTCATGAACCGTGTCGCGATGACCAGCACGACCCCGCCGCCCACCCACTCCGTGCGCGACCTCGCCGAGGAGCTGCGCCGCCTCGACGTGCTCCCCGGCGCGTCCCGTGACGAGCTGGACCGCGTCGCGTCCGCCGCGCGCCTCGTGCGCACGCCTGCCCGCTGGGCGCTGATGACCGAGGCGTCCACTGCGGACAAGGCGTACCTGGTGCTCGACGGCGAGGTCGCCGTCCACCGTCACCGCGCGCACGTCGCGCAGCTGGGCGCCGGCGCCCTCGTCGGCGAGATCGCCGTCCAGCGACGCACCGTCCGCAGCGCGACCGTCGTCGCCGCCAGCCGCCTCCACAGCCTGCACTTCACGGCCGAGGAGTTCCGCCGGCTGACCGACGAGGTCCCCACGCTGGCCGAGAACGTCCAGGCAGCGATCGAGGCCCGGCTGGCCCAGCTCGCGCTGGGCTGAGCCGGAGCGCCCGAGCCGTCAGACGGCACCGTCCGGCACCGGCCGTGACCGCAGTGCCGGCCACCAGAACCGCTCCCCCAGCAGCATCGCCAGGGCCGGGACCAGCACCGTGCGGACCACGAGGGTGTCGAGCAGGACGCCGAGGCAGACGACCACGCCGAGCTGGGCGAGGACCACGAGCGGCAGCACACCGAGGACCGCGAACACCGCGCCGAGCAGGATCCCCGCGCTGGTGATCACTCCTCCGGTCGCCGCGAGCGCGCGCAGCATCCCGTCGCGGGTGCCGTGCACGCGCGCCTCCTCGCGGGCGCGGGTGACGAGGAAGATGTTGTAGTCGACGCCGAGCGCGACGAGGAAGAGGAACGCGAAGAGCGGCACCTGCACGTCGAGGGCCTCGAAGCCGAGCGGGCCGGTGAACAGCCACCAGGAGGCGCCCATGCTCGCGGCGTAGGTCGCCAGCACCGTCGCGACGAGCAGCAGCGGCGCGAGGGCCGAGCGCAGCAGCAGGACCAGGGCGAGCAGGACGACGCCCAGGATCAGGGGCAGCACCACCCACCGGTCGCGCCCCGCGCCCTCGCGCTCGTCGAGCGCCACCGCCTCCTCGCCGCCGACGTGGGTGTCGTCGAAGCCGGCGAGGTCGGTCCGCAGGTCGTCGACCGCCGACCGCGCGGCCGCCGTGCCCGGCTCCGCGTCCAGGACCACGTCGATCCGGGTCACGCCGCCACCCTCCCCCGCGACCCGGGCGGAGACGACGGCGGGCGAGTCCTCGGCGGCGCGCAGGACCTTCCTGGCATCGGCGCGGGTGAGCACCTCGGTCGGGCTGGAGGTGCCGGCCGGGAAGGACTCCGCGAGGCGCTCCCCCGCCGCGATCGCCTCCGGCTCCTCGAGGAACTGGTCCGCGCGCCCCAGCCCGGTCTCGACCCGGAGCAGCCCGATCGCCAGCAGCGCGAGGACCGCGGTCGTCGTACCGACGAGCAGCGCGGGGCGCCGCTGCACGACACCGCCGACCCGCCGCCAGAGCGAGGTCTGCTCGGCGAGCGGCGTGGCGCCGTCCCGCGGCACCCGCGGCCAGAACACCCACCGGCCGCACAGCACGAGCAGGGCGGGCAGCACGACGAGCACGAACGACGCGGCGACGACGATGCCGATCGCGCAGGCCAGCCCGAGGCCGCGCGTGCTCGGCGTCAGCGACAGCAGCAGCGTGAGCAGCCCCAGCACCACCGTGGTGGCACTGGCCAGCACCGGCTCGACCGTACGCCGCAGTGCGAGGGTCATCGCCTCGTGGCGCGAGGCGTGACGGCCGAGCTCGTCGCGGTAGCGGGAGATCAGCAGCAGCGCGTAGTTCGTCCCGGCGCCGAAGACGAGGACGGAGAGGATGCCGACGGTGGACTCGTTCCACGCGACGTCGAGCGCGGCCATCACGCGCGTCGCCAGGATCGCGGCGAGCCGGTCGGCGACGCCCACCACCAGCAACGGCACCAGCCAGAGCACGGGGCTGCGGTAGGTCAGCACCAGCAGGATCGCCACCACCGACGCGGTGGCGAGGAGCAGGCGGGTGTTGGCGCCGTCGAAGACCTTGGCCAGGTCGGCCTGCACCCCCGCAGGGCCGGTGACCCGGGCCGTCACCCCGTCGGGCACCTCCTCGGTGAGGGCGGCACGCATCTCCTCGACCCGGTCGACGGTGTCGCTGGCCGACGCGGCGGTCACCGGTACGACGACGAACGCGGCGCTCCCGTCCTCGGCGACGGTCAGGCTCGCGGGGACCCCTCCCACCGCTCGGACCGCCCCGTCGAGCGCCGCCCCGTCGAGCGCCGCCCCGTCGAGCTCCGCCCCGCCGGCCAGCCCGTCCCGGTCCGTGGTGAACAGGACGATCGCCACGTCCTGCCCGTCGTCGCCGACCTCGGCGTCGAGCTCGGCGTCGAGCTCGGCCGCGAGCGTGCTGTCGAGGCCACGCGGCAGGGAGTCGGTCGGCTGCTGCTCGCGCTCACCCTCACCGGCCAGACCGATGGCCAGCACGGCCAGCAGCAAGGGCACCAGGGCGACGACCCAGGCGGTCCGTGGCGCCTCCGTGGGCAGTACGCGGGACGGGCGTCGGGCGGTGGTGGGCATGGGAGACTCCATCGTCGTCGGGCCGGTGGTCAGGCGGTCGGGCAATCGTTAACATACTTGATAGTTAAGAAGGTGAGATATCCATGGCGCGGAAGCAGCCCGGGTCCGACGACCGACCGTGGCACGCGACCGCGACCCTGGAGAACCTCCGCAGCCTGCTCGAGGCGGGGGCCCGGATCCGGCACGAGGTGTCCCGCCGGGCCCACCTCAGCGATGTCGAGCTCGCCACGCTGGAGCGACTCAGCCACGGCCCGATCGGTCCGGCCGAGCTGGCCCGCCACCTCGACGTCACCAGCGCCGCCGCCACCGGCATCGTCGACCGGCTCAGCCGACGCGGCCACCTCGAGCGGGTGCCCGACGAGGACGACCGTCGTCGTACCCAGCTCCACATCACGACCAGTGCGTCCGGCGAGGTGCAACGCCACCTGCGCCCGATGTTCGAGGGCCTCGCACGCGTGGACGCGGAGTTCACGCCCGAGGAGCGCGCGGTCGTCGAGCGCTACCTGCGCGGTGCGCTGGAGGCGGTCCGGGCCGCCATCGACGCACCGCGGGACTGACGTCGGGACCTTTGCCTCTGGGCCCGGCCCACGCGCGAAATCTAGCGTGCGTCCGTGAGGGGAGCACGGGCGTTGAGGGACGCTGCGGCCATGGCGATCGCCTACGGCGCCCTGTCGTTCGCGATCCTCGAGGTGGTGGCGTTCGGCTACCCGACCGGTTCCGTCTTCTGGCCCGGGGCCGGTCTCACCCTCGGCGTGCTGGCCAGCCTGCCCCGGGAGCGATGGCCCGCCCTGCTCGCCGGGGTCTTCGTGGCCGAGGTGGTCGTCGACCTGACCATCCCCGTCAGCCCCGGCGCAGCGCTCATCTGGGCGGTGGCGAACACCGCAGAGCCGCTGGTCGGCGCCCTGCTGCTCACGCGCGGCGGACGTCTGGAGGGCCTGCCCACCGTCTCGACCGTGCTCCGGTTCGTCGCCGCCGCCGTGCTCGCCGGACCCCTGGTCGGCGCCACGCTCGGCGCCTGCGCCGCGGCCCTGACCGACACCGCTCCGTTCTGGCCCACGTGGCCGCGCTGGTGGATCGGCGACGCCATCGGCGTGCTCGTGGTGGCCCCCGCGCTCTTCACCCGGCGGCGGCCGGACCTGAGCCACGCCGCGCGCGCGGAGCGCTGGTCCATCCTGGTCGGGCTCGCTGCGGTGACCATCGCCACGGTCCTGCCGTGGCAGGAGGAGGCCTGGGCCCAGGGGCTGCCCTTCCTGCTCGCCCCGGCCCTGGTGCTCACCGCGATGCGGCTCGGTCCCCGGACCGCGGCGCTCTCGCTCGCCGTGTCCGCCACGGCGATCAACGCGGTGACCGCGTCGGGGCACGGTCCGTTCGCCCTCGTGGGCACGCACGGCGGCCTCGTGGTCGCGCAGGTGTGCATCGCCGGCGCCGCCTTCGCCCTGCACACCGTCTCCGCCCTCAGCCGGGACCTGCTCACGATCCAGCAGGTCGAGGAGATCCTCCGGACGCAGGCCCTGCAGGACGACCTGACCGGCCTCGCCAACCGGCGGATGCTCGACGAGCAGCTCATCAGGGCCCTCGCCGGGTTGCGCCGCGGTGACCGGCACGTCGCGCTGGTGATGGTCGACCTCGACCGCTTCAAGCAGGTCAACGACGTGCACGGGCACGCGGCCGGCGACGACCTCCTCGTCGAGGTCGCCGAGCGGCTGCGCTCCGTCGTGCGTCCGGACGACACCGTCGCCCGCGTGGGCGGCGACGAGTTCGTCGTGCTGCTCCCCGGCCTCACCGACGTCGGTGTCGGCGTCGAGTGCGTCCGACGCATCGAGCTCGCCCTGTCCCGGCCGATGTCGTGGCACGGCATCGAGCTGCCCCTCGCCGCCAGCGTCGGGATGGCGGCGACCTCGGACCCGGGGACGACCGCCGACGAGGTGCTCGCCTCGGCCGACCGGGCGATGTATGCGATGAAGGCCGAGGTGCGAGACGGCAGGTGACGGTGGGCCGACGACCTGCCGCCGGGCACGGACCCGCGAAGGCTGTCGCCGCCGGGCCGCGACGCCTACCCTGAGCGCAGCGGCGCGCGGGCGCCGACGGTCGGCTCGGCGGCCACCTGCCAGGGGGGATCGCCATGCAGCTGCGCCACGTCGTCCGTCGTACCGCACTCCTGCCGACGGCCGTGGCCGTCCTGCTGGGCGCGAGCGTGCTCGGCCCACCACCGGCGCGGGCGGCGGGTGAGGCCTCCTGCACGGTGATCAGCAGCAGCATCGTGCAGATGTACGTCAACCACCCCGCCGTCGTGGATCGGCTCCAGCTGTCGACCAACGGCACCTCCGCCGTCGTGTCGATCGGCAACATGCCGGTCGGCGACTGCGCCCTCAACGGCGCCACCGAGGTGTGGGTCGCCAGCGCCTCCGGGTTCGGGGCGTGGGAGGTCTCCGACGGGAGCGCCTTCCTCAACAACGCCATGCAGCCCGTGCACTTCCGGTTCGGCAGCAACGACCCGGTGGTCGTCGTGCACGCCGACCCGATGACGTCCGCGTTCTACCAGGCCACGGGGGCGTCCCAGGGGATCGACCTCAACGGCAACGGGACCGCCGACATCACCGCCGAGGAGGACTACCGCGAGCTGACGCTGGTGGGCTCCGACAACAACGACACCATCGACCTCGCCCCCAACCCGATGCAGGTCTTCCAGGGCAACAGCACCACGATCAAGGGTCAGGGCGGCAACGACAGCCTGCGCGGCGGGGCGCACAACGACGTCATCGAGGGCGGCCTCGGCAACGACCAGATCGAGGGCTGGGAGGGCAGCGACACGCTCGTGCCGGGCGAGGATGCCGACCAGGTCTGGGGGACGGCGTCCGACGGTGGCGCCGACATCGACGACGGCGCGCTCGACACCTTCGTGGTGGACGACGACTTCAGCCCGGACACCGTCCGCGGCGACGGCTGGGACGCGCTCGAGGCCACCTCCTTCTGGGGCGTGCACTTCAGCAACGCAGGCTCGTTCGACGACGGCGGCCCGATGGAGGGCGACACGTGGTCGGGGATCGCCCGCGTCACCACCGGCTCCGGACCCGACGTGGTCGAGACCGCCGGTCTCCAGCAGGTCGACACCGGCGACGGCAACGACACGGTCGTCGTCGGTGTCTCGATCAACGGCCTCATCGCCGAGGGCGGCGACGGCACGGACACCCTCGACCTCGGCCAGGTGATGGGTCCGACCGACGGCACCCTGTCCCCGCAGGGCACCTTCATCACCCCCGACTTCCCGCAGAACCTGGCGAGCCACTTCGAGGCGATGGCCGGCGGGAGCGGCACCGACACCTGGACGATCGCCTGCGACTGCACGGCGACGCCGCGGGGCGGCGCGGATGCGATCCACTTCACCGAGCCCGGGCGCTACGTCGCCGACCCGGTCGCCGACGGTGCGGACACCATCACCAGCGAGGACGGCGTGGCCGTCACGGCCGACTACTCGCAGCGCACCACCGCGGTGTCCCTCACCCTCGACGCGGAGGCGAACGACGGCGCGGCCGGGGAGGGCGACGACCTGTCCGGTGCGAGCACCCTGCTCGGCGGCTCCGGAGCGGACACGATCGTCGGCGACGCGCAGGCGAACGTCATCGACGCAGGCCCCGGCAACGACACCCTCAGCGGCCGCGGCGGCAACGACACGCTGCGCGGCGACCTCGGCACGGACAAGCTCGCCGGCGGCAGCGGCAACGACCGGCTGCTCGGCGGCGTCGGTGGCGACAGCCTGCTCGGCGGCGACGGCGACGACCTCCTCCGCGGCGACGAGGCCACCGACATGACCGGCGGCAACGACACCCTCGACGGAGGCCTCGGCGACGACGACGAGTTCGGCCACCGCGGCAACGACGTCTTCAACCAGGGCAGCGCGACCAACGGCCAGGACCTCCTCGTCGGTGGCGTCGGGACCGACCGGGCGTCGTACGCGCTGCGCAGCGCAACGGTGCGGCTCAGCCTCAACGGCGTGTACGACGACGGGTCGGCCGGCGAGGGCGACCGGATCGGCAGCGACGTCGAGGACCTGACCGGCGGCAGGGGCGCGGACACGATCACCGGCAACGCGCTGGCGAACCTGCTCACCGGCGGTCCCGGCAAGGACGTCCTCAACGGGCTGGGCGGCAACGACACCTTCCAGGCGCTCGACGGCCTCGTCGACTCGTTGTTCGGCGGGACCGGGACCGACCGGGCCCATCGCGACGGCACCGACAAGGTCAACAGCGTGGAGCAGCGGTTCTGACCCGCTCGAGCTTCGTCCACCCCGTCCAGCCCCGCTCCTCGAGCTCGCGCAGCAACCGGCGCGCCATCGGCACCGCGTTGACGAAGACGGCATCGAGCAGGCCGGCGAGGTCGTCGGGCAGGTCGAGGTCCGGCGCCTCCCAGCCCTCGGGCGGGTCGGCGATGTCCGCCTCGATCAGGCCCACCAGCTGGTCGGCGAGCGCCGGGATCCGCGGGTCGTCGGCGTCCCAGTCGATCGCGGCGGCGAGGTCACGGTAGAAGCCGCTCTGCTCCGGGTCGTCGAGCTGGACCTCCTTGAGCGCCATGTACGCCGCCATGTGCTGGGGCATCTGGGCGGCGACGAGGATCCACGCGTCGCGCTCGCCCTCGATCAGCCGCTCGGGCAGCCCGATCTCGCGGAGCCGGGCGAGATAGGCGGCCGCCTCCGGTGGCAGCGCGAGGTTGTCGCCGGCGGCGAGCTGGGCGATCCGCTGGCGGTGCTGCTGGCGCTCGCGGATCTCCGCGCGCAGCCGCCGGTCGATGTCGGCGACCGCCTCGGCGAACTCCTCCTCGCCCGCGCCGAGGAGCTGCTCGACGCGGGCGAGGGGGACGCCGGCCTCCGCCAGGGTGCGGATCCGGATCAGCTCCGAGACCGCGCGGGCGTCGTAGCGCCGGTAGCCGGAGTGGTCCCGCTCGGGCTCCGGCAGCAGGCCCCGGGCGTGGTAGTGCCGGACCGTACGGATCGTCACCCCCGCGTACGACGCCAGCTCACCGATCGTCAGCATGGAGCCATCCTTCCCGACCCACCGAAGTCCCGGGCCTCAGGCGATCTTGCGGTGGTAGGTGCGCATCGCGAACAGATAGGCCACGACGAGCAGCCCGACGCACCACGCGAGGGCGACCCAGATGTCGTCGCCGACGGGCTGCTCGGCGTACAGGTTGCGCAGGGTGTCGACGATCGCGGTGACGGGCTGGTGCTCGGCGAACCACCGCACCGGGCCGGGCATCCCCGCGGTCGGCACGAACGCGGAGCTGACGAACGGCAGGAAGATCAGCGGGTAGGAGAACCCGCCGACGGCGTCGGCCGACTTCGCGGTGAGGCCGGGGATGATGGCGAGCCAGGTCAGGGTCAGCGTGAAGAGCACGAGGATGCCGGCCACGCCGAGCCACGCCAGCACGCCGGCGCCCGAGCGGAAGCCCATCAGCAGTGCGACGAGCACGACGAGCACCAGCGCGATCACGTTGGCGACGACCGAGGTGATCACGTGGCCCCACAAGGCCGCCGACCGGGCGATCGGCATCGACTGGAAGCGCTCGAAGATGCCGCTGGAGACATCCGTGAAGAGCCGGTACGCCGTGTAGGCGATGCCCGACGCGACGGTGATCAGCAGGATCCCGGGCAGCAGGTAGTCGACGTAGTCGCCGGTGCCGGTGCCCGTGCCGGTGTCGATCGCGCCGCCGAAGACGTAGACGAACAGCAGCAGCATCGCGATCGGGGTGATGGCGGTGGTGATGATCGTGTCCGGGCTGCGCAGGACGTGCTGCAGGGACCGGCCGGTCAGGGCCGCGGTGTCGCGGACGAAGTGGGTGCTCATCGGAGGCTCCCCTCGGTGGTCTCGGTGGTCTCGGTCCCGGTGATGGCGAGGAAGATCTCCTCGAGCGAGGGCTGCTTCTCGACGTACTGCACCTCGGCGGGCGGCATCAGCGCCTTGAGGTCGGCGAGGGTCCCCTCGACGATGACCCGGCCCCGGTGCAGGATCCCGATCCGGTCGGCGAGCTGCTCGGCCTCCTCGAGGTACTGCGTCGTCAGGAGCACCGTGGTCCCGCCGTCGGCGAGCTCCCTGACGGTGCGCCACACCTCGAGCCGCGCCTGCGGGTCGAGGCCGGTGGTCGGCTCGTCGAGGAAGACGACCGGCGGCCGGCCGATCAGGCTCTTCGCGATGTCGAGCCGGCGCCGCATGCCGCCGGAGTACGTCGCGACGCGCTTGCCGCCCGCGTCGACGAGGTCGAACTTCCGGAGCAGCTCGTCGGCGATCGTGCCGGGGTGGCCGAGGTGGCGCAGCCGGGCGACCAGCACGAGGTTCTCGCGCCCGGTCAGGATCTCGTCGACCGCGGCGAACTGCCCGGTCAGGCTGATCGACTCCCGGACCTTCACGGGCGCGGCGGCGACGTCGTGGCCGGCGATCGTGGCGGTGCCGCCGTCGGCGCGGAGCAGGGTGGCGAGGATGCGGACGGTGGTGGTCTTGCCGGCGCCGTTCGAGCCGAGCAGGGCGTAGACCGAACCGGCCGGGACGGTGAGGTCGACGCCGTCGAGGACGACCTGGTCGTCGTACGACTTGCGGAGGTCGGCCACCCGGATGGCGGGCTCGGTGGCGGGTGCGTTCTGGTTCATGCACGGAAGCGTCGAGGGTTGACCCTGCGTCAAGGTCAACCCCAACTTCCAGCAGTGCCGGCGGCGTCGCACCAGGCCCACCATCCGAATTCTGGGACCTTGGGGACGGCGGTCGCTGGGTACTCGGTGGCGGCCAAGCCGGCGCCGGGGGAGCGGCCGGTTTGGTACGGGGGGTCGCTAGGCAAGGACCTCACCCTGCCGCGACTGCGCGACGAGTGGGGCACCGAGGGCGGACAGCAAGCCGCTGCCGGCCCGCGCTCCGAGGCGGCTCCGAGGGAGTGGACCGCGGCCTCGCGGGGGCGACGCCCGGCCGCTCGAGGACGCGAAACGGTGGCGCCGGCACCCGAGCTGTGGCAGCAGGCCGAGCGTGAGCTCGCGCAGCTGCGTGAGCAGCTGCGGACAGTCCCGATCGAGGACCGTCACACCTGGGCACAGGTCGCCCGCGAGACCTCCGGCGCGTTCGCAGCGTGGTCGATGCGGGTGGAGCCGACGCCGGGGCCGCTGGCCGCGACCGCTGACACGCTCGCCCGGTCGAGCACGATCGTTCAGCCCCGCCGCGCGCCGCGGCCGAAGATGCCGTCGGCGGCGGGCACGGCGTACCTGCTGCTCGCCGCGTCACGGCCAGGCCCGGCGGCCTACGCCGCGGTGCTGAAGCAGCTCGCGAACCTCGCGAAGGCGATCCATGACATGCACCGCGCGGAAGCAGCGGCGCGACGCGCGAGGACGATCCAGCTGGTCGTCCGCCGTGACCTGGACACGGTCAGCAAGCGCCTGCGGGCCGCCGGCGTCGGTACGGGTGCGGGAGCCAGCGCGTTGACGACGCGGGACCCGGGATCGGACCAGCGGGGACCCACGACGACCCCCGGAGCAGCAGGCCAGCCGCGGCCGCAGACCGGGCCACGACAGGCGCCCGGGCGCGGATCCGATCGCGGACCGGGCAGCGGACTTGGTCGGTAGAAGCACCACCACACGAAAGGGAGATCTCGGGATGGATGAAGAGCAGGAGATCGCGCAGGCGGTCGGACAACACGTGCGCGTCGTCGCCACGACCGTGGCCCGACTCTCGGAGGCCGCGTTCCGCACGGCCCAGGTCGTCGCCGAACGACGACGTGCGCTCGAGGAGAACCGGGCGGCTGAGCTGACCGCGCGGTTCGAGGCCGAACGGGACGCGGCGCGGGCGGCGTACCTGTCCGTCGAAGATCCCCGATGGTGGGAGAGCGCCGCCCCCGAGCAGGTCGCGGAGGTCTACCAGGTCGCCACGGTGTGGAGTGAGTTCGACGAGGAAGGCCGCCGCGTGCAGCGGCTGATGGCAGAAGAGATCCAGCGTCGCTACGACGTCGACGCACGCGCCGTCGACCTGGCCGCGGTGCCGGCCGAACTCGCCGCAGCCGAGCGTGCCCGGGCGAACCGCGACGCCGCCGAGGCGATCGCGCTGACGGCCGCCGCCGACCGCGCTGACCGCAGCGTCGACGAGGACCTGCAGGAAGCCGACCGGCAGGACGCGGCCGGTGAACGCGAACGCATCCGTGAGGCCGTGCTGAACGGCGAGCTGACCCCGGAGCGGGCCACCGAGCAGTGGCCGGCGGACGACCCTCACAAGGCCTCCGTCGAGCACGCCGCGGCCGCCGTGGACGCGCTGTGGAGCAGCGACGCTCACCGCGAGGAGCGAGGGGAGCTCGACGAGAAGGCCGATCGACTGGGGGTGGCGTGGGACAGCGCGGAGCGCCGCGAGGCGACCGCCCAAGCGCTCTCCTCGACCGTTGACGACGCGCAGGCCGTCGATGCGCGGATGCGAGCCGACGCCGCGAACGCCCACCCAGCGACCGAAGCCACACGCCAGCCGAAGAAGACCGCGAAGGCCCGGCCCGCTCGAGGTCAGGGGACCGGCCGACAGCGCGAGCAGAGCCGCGGCCGGTGAGTCCACGGGTGGCCGCCGAGCTCGAACGGATTGATCGCGGGGTCCTGGGGCCAGGATCCGCGCCCACCGCCGCGCCGCACGGCTCCGGCAGTCAGAGCTCGGCAACGCGGTCGGCGTGACCGGTGCGTACCTGTCCCGCATCGAGACGGGCGAGCGCCGGCCCAGCCCGGACGTCCTCGAGCACATCGCATCGCGCCTTCACCTCGACGTCGACGAGCTGCTGGTCGACCACGTCGATGGCGAAGCCGAAGCCGCGGCCCGTGTGGTCGCCGGCGCAGTCTCCAGATGGCTACGCAACCCCGGTGACGTGAGCAACTACGACGACCTGGTGCAGGCGGTCCGCCGGTGGGAGGAAACGTCGGGCGGCTGAGCCAGCCGAGATCCGAGGAAAGCGGTGACACATGCCCGGTCGCCGTGGCACCATCGGTCGACGAGAGCCCTGGCGGACCCGAGACCGCCGGGGCTCTCGGTTTTTTCTGGTTCACCGGCAGCGGGTAGGTAAAGAGAAACTGGCAACAGCTCACCGCCACAGAACGGGCCTGCCGATCGTCTAGGAAGGTGTGTTGGCCAGTTTGCGCTCCCAATCAGAGCCCCCTTCCCCCCACGGGGAAGGTGGCGCGGGCTCGCTCGAGCAAGCAACACGGTCTCGTCTGGTCTCTCTCGCGTACCTGATCACGGGCAGTCTCGACGTGGCCGAGGACCTGGTTCAGGACGTGATGCTGAAGCTCGTCGGAGCCGATCTCGACAGAGTCGCCGACCTCGACGCCTACGCCCGACGGGCCGTCGTCAACGAGTGCGCCACCTGGGGACGGACTCGAAGCCGGACCCAACGCATGGAGCGACAACTAAGGGCAGAGGCTCGACGCCTACATGTCAACCAGGCCGACCCCTTCGGTCACGCGGACCTCGCATCGGCGCTGATCGGGATTCCTCAGACCCATCGTGAGGCCATCGTGCTTCGGTACTACCTCGACTGGACCGACGACCAGATCGCCGAAGCGCTGGGATGCGCGCCGGCGACGGTACGGAGCTGGCTCTCACGCGGGCTGCGGGCGTTGCGCCTCCAGTTGGACGACACCTACAGCACCGACACCCCAACCGAGATCGACAAGGGAGACCTGCCATGACCGACCAGACCCCGGGCCTGCAGGACGACGAGCAGCGACAGGCTGACTTCGACACCCGGCTGCGCGGCGGCCTGGCATCCATGGCCCGCGACGCTGAACGCCGTTCGAACGCGGGCACGCGGTCAACGAGCCGCCGGCGCGGCTGGACGGGACCGCTTATGGCAGCGGCCGCGGTCGTCGCGGTCGTCGCGACCGGTGCCGTCGCGGCCACCCAGATCGGCGGTGGCGACGGACAGGACCCGGCGACTCCAGCCGCGACCGCATCCGCGACGGAGGCGACCAACAGCGACCCGACGAGCGCACCTGCCACCCCAACGGTGTCGAAGGACCAGGTGAACAGCACCGCTGAGAAGGTGACCGCGTTCGAGAACCTGCCCGGCTTCGCACAGGCCAGCGTCGACTACGAGTCGGGCCAGGTGGAGGTTCTCTGGAAGGGTGCTGTGCCCGCCGGTCTCGAGGCGCTGGCGGGAGAGCGTCCGAACGGTGTCGTGGTGGTGATCAAGCCAGCGGACTACAGCGCTGCCGACCTGGACGCCGCCGGCCGGAGCTTGTTCAGTGCATCTCCGGAGGAGCGCGACGGCGCCGAGGTCGTCACCACGGCGGGCAACGGGGACTACAGCGGGCTGGTTGTCGAAATCGTCAAGCCGTGGTCTGGCTCGACCGACAAGCTCGAGGCGATTGCTGGGGTCCCCGTCGAGGTCGTCTTCGTGGACGGGGGCCCTGAAGTCGGGGGCCCTGAAGTCGCGGTCCCGGGGCGCTGAAGGCGTCAAGGGTCGCCGAGGTGCGCTCTCGATGTGAATCCGCCAGTTCGCCGAACACGGCCTGCTAGGTCGGCATAGGTTGTGTCCGATCTCACGCTTGATCTACCTCGGTGAAACAGGAGCCCAACATGCGCCGATCCCAATTGGCTGTGAGTTTCGTGCTCGCGCTTTCCGTGGCCGGCGCCGGTGGCGCATCGATGGCGGCCGAGGGGCCGCCGCCGGCGGCGGGGGATGCGGGCGTGCCGTCGGCCGCGGTCGATAGCGACCGGGGAGCGGTGGACCGCGTTGGTGAGTTGGTCACGGCCTTTGAGGGCGCCAAGGGGTTCGCCCGAGCAGCTGTCGACTACGACAGGCGCAGTGTGGCGGTCCTGTGGAAGGGACAGCCGCCTGCCGGGCTCACGAAACTGGCCGAGACTGATCCTGATGGGGTCGACGTCACGATCGACCAAGCTGAGTACAGCGAAGAGGAGATCCGCGCAGCCGGGATGTCTCTCATGAACGACGAGATTGCCGCCGGCAGCGATAGAACCATCACAGCCACCTACGCCGACGAGGCATCCGGCGCGCTGGTAGTTGAGGTTGATTCGGCCGCACCGTCCAGTGCGCGTAGCTCAGCAACCAAGGACAGGTATAGCAAGAGGGTCGGCAACATTCCTGTCACGATCCGAGCTGGAACGGGACGCACCCAGCAGACCACGCGACAGAACGACTACGCGCCGTACAAGGGCGGGGCAGGCATCCTCCTCCCGCAGGGAGCGGCTGCCGCCTATTGCACCACCGGTTTCGCGATCACCATGAGCAACGGCACGGGCCGACTCCTCACGGCGGGACACTGCGGCGAGACCGGCGGCATCGTGCGGGACGCTAGTAACCAAGGGATCGGCTACCTCTCATCGGTTGATGAGCCGACTTGGGATAGTGCCCTCGTCGACCCGACGGCGTCGCCTGCAACCACCGGTGTCATCTACGGCGGGGGTTCCTACAACCAGCCAGGAAGCGCCCGCTACATGCTCGATGTCGCAGGCGGAGCCTCGCCGCTGTTCGGACAGGAAGTCTGCACTGGCGGGGCGAACAGCGGAGAGCACGGCGGGTCCGCATGTACCGGGATCACGGTGACTAATACCTCGATCAACGTCCAATGCGGCGCCTACGTCTGCAACACGTTCCGGATCACCAGCACAGCCCGCACGCTCGCCCTGGCCTCAGGTGACAGCGGTGGGCCCGTCTACATCCAGCGCACCGACGGGCGAGTCGGCGCCCGCGGCGTAATCATGGGTGGTGACACGGCCAAGGTCGTTGGTTGCCCTAGCGGCATGCCGGTTCAAGGGGACCCGATTCCCGGCGACCCTTCGGGGACCGGTGTCTTGTGCTTTTGGGAAGGCTACGCAATTTCGATTCCGCGGCTACTCAACCGGTGGAACGCGACGCTGGAGACGAACTAGCGCCTGCGCCGTAGGCGATCGGCCTTTGAGTGTTAGCTCATCCCGGAGCCGTTCACCCGCAAGGTGACCGTCCAGCACTCGCGCCGGCGGGAACGTCGCGCCAGCTCTCCTGAGATGCGGCGACATCGTCCGCTGTCGGTGTAGTGGTCTCGCCCATCGGCTGAGCGTCGGCGCCGCCGAACGCTTCGATCTTGCAGTGCATCCGGTCAGCCCCACCGCTGGTGGGCCGACTGGCGGGCGATGCCGGCAGCGCGGCCGATCGCCTCCCAGCTCTCGCCGGCGGCGCGGGCGGCCGCCACCGCAGCGTCGAGCTCCTCCTCGATCTCGGCCGCTCGTCGACGGGCAGCAACGATGGCCGCGAGGGCCGACTGAGCGTTGAGGTGATCGCGTTTCCAGAGCGCGACGAAACCCGCCTGATGTACGCCTATGCTGTCGACGTCCGCGACGTCGACGTCCACGGCGTAGAGCCGCCCCTGGAGGATGTCGCTGCGTGCCGGCGACGGCACGCGCTCGACCAGGGAGCTGGCCCACTGCGGGCCTGCCGAGCCGGTGTCGGGGTCGCGGCACTCGCAAATGACGCGCCAGCCGACGACGTCAGCCGCCGGCCGTGTGCCGAAGGTGTCGGTGTCCAGGCGGCCAGGGTTCACGTGCTGTTCGACGATCACCTCGTCGTCGGGCACGCGGCCGCTCAGGACGCCGATGCCGCGGACGCCATCGGCGAACTCGGGTGCCACCCAGGCTTCGTGCGTGCCGTACTCATCGCTCCAGCTCATTGCCCGAGCATGTCAGGTCGTCCTGACATGTGCAAGGTGTATGTCAGTGTTTCCTGACGATTCCCAAGGTCCCGCCAAGCCCAAGTGCCGCTACGCGCCGGCGGAGCCGCTGGCGCTTTGGCCGAGTGCAGTGAGCCGACCACCTCGGCCCGGATCCTGAGGACCCCGGAGCCGTTCATCGTCAAGGTGATCGTCAACTACGCGCCCTACCCGGACATCTTCCTCAAGTTCGGGAAGGAAGATCGGCCAGTTGTGCTTCTTCCGGTGAGTCTCCCGGGACGAGCTGGGTCTCATGCGCGACGACAGCCGCACGACGCAGCGTCGGCGGGCCGTGGGCCCCGTTGGATCGCCGGGCCGTCGTACTCGACAACGTCTTCTCCCTCTCATTCCCCGCCTGACCTGCGGCAACGTGTTGCGTGGGGAGGGCCTGTCGAACGTCCCCGTCGATGCCTCTCGGGAAGCGGATTCCTCCGCTAGTGGACAGCCTGCGTATCAAGTCCGCGCGTATTCCCGGCCTGCTAGCAGCGACTGATCGCGTAGGCTGAGGCGAAACCTCACCGGACCGCGCCACGTCACGGCGCTACAGATGACTCGATCTGAATCTCGCGGAATGCCGTTGCGGCCCCGCACGTCCAGGACCACGAACGGCGAATGGGCGCAGTCGTATCTCACCTCTTGGGAGCACCTCGTGAAGCGGGCCGAGGCTGGCGTTGCCTCTCACCTCACTGGCTGTCCGCAATGCGACGGCGACGATGGGCGCGAGGCCCGGGACCAACTTGAGGCGCTGATCGTGCGCGGCGGCCGCAGGGGAGAGCGCCTCCGTCGGTTGGTCGCTCCGATGGACGATCGCTTCATGCGAGCCACTACGCCAGACCCGCTCGCGGCACATGCCGGCGGCTGGTGGTGGCGTCGGTATCTCGACTGATTGGGCTGCAGCGGGAACGGCCCGGCCTGGGATGATGCCATGCTTGGTCGCATGCAGGAATGGCAGCCTGACCTCGATGTGACGGCGCCCGAATGGCTCACCGAGGGCGTTCGGGTTCGGCACGCGACCTTCGGCGACGGGACTGTCGGCAGGGTCGGGACCTACAAGGACGTGCCGACCGTCTGGATCGACTTCGACAGAGGCGAGACGAAGGCGCTTGCTCTTGAGTTCGGGCTGGCGCACCTGACCCCCGTACCTCGCTCAAAGCGTCGACGGTGGTTTGGCGGCAACGGTGAATGAGTGGCTTGGTGAGGACGCCGTGCACTGGCGTGACCGCCCCGTAGCGGAGCGAAAGGTCCTCATCAACGCAATGGAGGAGGGCTACGTATGCGAGCTGTTGCCCGAGAGCTGCGTGATCACACAGCACGGCCGGGAACAGGACTTCCCGCCTTTGACGCTTGAGGTCGCTCGGGAGACATTCGGTCGCCTGGCCGCTGACGGCCTGGTCGGCACGTACGTACTCAACCGAGATGGCGAACTCCTGGATGACACAGCGATCGCATCCGTTGCCGACGACGAGGTGTGGACGAGGCCGGCGAGCGGCGGCTTGTGCCTGTTCCTGACGGAAGCTGGCGCCGGAGCGGTCGGGCTGGAGCGGAACCCGTGACGGTGACCGCCGACTGGGGCTCAGACGACGGCTGGCAGGGCTAGCGCGTCGTGCTTGGTCGGCGTCGCATGTGCGAGTTGATCCCCACTTTGAGTCCATGCCGGCTCCGCATTTCCGCAGGTCGGGCCGGGGTTGCGCCGTACTCGAAGGGGAGTGCGTCAAGCGGGTCTCGATGATTCATCTGATGCAATCCGCAGACTACGAAATGTCATAACGATGGTTATATGACACTCGATTTCGCGCGGGGGAGCGGCCTGCCGTCGTGCGGCCGACCGGCTTGTTAGAGAGATCGCCTTGCGCCCCAGCGGTCGAGCTGTTCGAGCTTCTCCTCACCGATGCCGATCGATCGCATCGCTTCGCGGA
>DATLIG010000138.1:0-5760 GCA_035539555.1 Nocardioides sp.
GAACGTGAACGCCTCGATCGCGGCCAGCAGGCGGCCGAGCCCGCCGAGCATGCCGTAGCGCCGACCGTCCGGGAGCCGCCGGGCGAAGGCCTCGAACACGGCCGGCCGGTCCACGCTGCCGTCGCGGACGAACGAGTCCAGCATGGTCAGCTCGTAGCGGTCGGTGAGTAGTCCGGTGCGGTCCATCGCTGCTCCTCGATGTTGTAGTCAAAGTGACTATAACAGGTGTGCCCTACCTTTGCCATCATGGCCGCGTCTCCCCAACCCGGGTCGCTGCCCACCCCTCGCGAGCGCGCGGCCGCGGCCGCCGATGCCCACGAGCAGGGCCTCGCGCAGCGTCGGGACGAGCGTCGCCGCCGCGGCGCGTTCTACACGCCGCCGGAGCTGGTCGAGTGGGTGCTCGACCGGGCGCTCGCCGGTGCGCCGGCCGGAGCCCCCGTGCTCGACCCGGCCTGCGGCGCCGGGCACTTCCTCGTCGCCGCCGCCCGCCGGGTCGGCGTCGCCGCGGTGCACGGCTCCGACCTCGACGCGGAGGCCGTGGCGATCGCCCGGGAGCGGCTGGCGGCCGAGGACCCCGGCGTGCCGCCGGAGCGGATCGCCGCGCAGGTGGTCGTCGCCGACGGCCTCGAGGCCTGGGCGGGCCGGAGGTTCGCCGCGGTCGTGGGCAACCCGCCGTTCCTGGGCCAGCTGCGTCGTCGTACGGCCGGACAGTCGGAGGGCAGTCGCCGTGGCCTGGGCGCCTACACCGACACCAGCGCGGTCTTCCTGCACCGTGCGCTCGACCTGGTCGACGACGGGGGCGTGGTCGCGCTCGTGCAGCCCCTGTCGGTGCTCGCCGCCCGTGACGCCGGCCCGGTGCGCGCCGCGGTCGCCGAGCGCGGCGCCGTCACGGACTTCTGGTGCTCGCCACGGCCGGTCTTCGACGGCACCCCGGTGCTGACCTGCGTCCCGGTCGTCCGGGTCGGCGCCGGCCCGGCCACCGACCCCGACGGCTGGGGCGCGCTCGCCGCCCCGTCCTTCGGCATCCCCGACGCACACCTGCCGTCGGGCACGGGGACCATCGGCGACCTCGCCACCTGCACCGCCGACTTCCGTGACCAGTACTACGGCCTCGTGCCCTTCGTCCAGGACGACCCGTCCGGCACGCCGCTGGTCACGAGCGGGCTGATCGACCCCGCCGAGCTGCGCTGGGGCAGCGCCACGACCCGCTTCGCCCGCCACCAGTACGACGTCCCGTCGGTCGACCTCGCCGCGCTGCGTGCCGATGGAGGACTCGCCGGGTGGGCCGATGCGCGCCTGGTGCCCAAGCTGCTGGTGGCTGCCCAGGGCCGCGTGGTCGAGGCGGTCGTCGACGAGGGGGGCGCCTGGCTGCCCTCGGTCCCGGTGCTCAGCGTGGTGCCCCACGACCCGGCCGACCTGTGGCGGCTGCTGGCCGTCACCCTCGCCCCACCGGTCGTCGCGCACGCTGCGGCCCGCTATCTCGGCACCGGCCTCACGCCCGGCTCGGTGAAGGTGAGCGCCCGCCAGCTGGCCGCACTGCCGCTCCCGTCCGACGCCGCGGCGTGGGACGAGGGAGCGGGGCTGGCTGAGCGGGCGCAGCGGGCCGGGGATGCCGACCGACCGGAGCTCCTCCTCGCGACGGCACGCGTCATGACGGCGGCGTACCGCGGCTCGGGTGACGTCCTTGCCTGGTGGTCGGACCGCGCATCGCGGTAGTCCCGGGACTACCGTCCGTGCAGCCGGCGGCCCAGTGCCGCTGCCGTGTCGACGACGGCGCTCGCGAGCTGGTCGGGGTCGACCGGCCGCCCGCCGTCGAGGGGATAGGTGATCGCCACCCCGGCCACGGGCAGGCCGTTGTGGTCGAGGACCGCGGCCGCGACGCTCGCCATGCCCGGCGTCACCTCACCGTCCTCGACGGCGTGCCCGCGGCGCCGCGTCTCCGAGAGCACCGCGCGCAGGGCGGTGGGGGAGCCGGGGCCGACGCCGGTGCGGTCCACGAACGCCTCCCGGTCGGGGTAGAGCGCGCGGACCTGGTTGGGCGGCAGGTGGGCGAGGATCGCGCGGCCGCTGGCGGTCAGATGCGAGGGCAGCCGGACGCCGACGTCGGTGACCAGCGGCGGCCGCCCGGGCGCACGCTCCTCGACGACGTAGAGCACGTCACGCCCGTGCGGAACGGCCAGGTGGGCGCTGTGGCCCGTGCGGTCGACCAGGCTCGCCAACGGGCGCCGTGCGATCCGCTGCAGGGGCGCCTGGCGGGCGTACCCGCTGCCGACCTCGAAGGCCGCGACGCCGAGCCCGAAGCGCCGGTCGTCCGCCAGGTGCACGACGAAACCCTCCTCGGCCATTGCCTGCAGGAGGTGGTAGGTCGTCGAGCGCGGGATCCCGAGATCACCGGCGATCCGCTCGACGGAGACCGGCTCCGGCTGGGCCGCGAGGTAGCGCAGCACGCGCAGCGCCCTCGTCGCCGCCGGCACCTGCGCCATGGTGATCGCCTCTCCGGATTGTCTCGGATCCGAGACTCATGATGGCGCGCGGCTCTGGCGCGCGCCACCCCGGGCCGGTGAAATCGAGACATGGAAATGGTGACGGTCGGGACCGGAGCGGTCTCGTTCGAGGACGTGGTGGCGGTGGCCCGTGGTGGCGCCGGAGTGGTGCTCGGCGACGAGGCGCTGGCGGCGATCGACAGGGCCCGTGCGGTCATCGAGGACCTGGCGGCGTCCCCGACGCCGCACTACGGGGTCTCGACCGGGTTCGGCGCGCTGGCCACCCGGCACATCGCGCCCGAGCTGCGCGCGCAGCTGCAGCGCTCGCTGGTCCGCTCCCACGCGGCCGGCAGCGGCCCCGAGGTCGAGCGCGAGGTCGTGCGCGGCCTGATGCTGCTGCGCCTCTCGACGCTCGCCACCGGTCGCACCGGTGTACGACGGGAGACCGCCGAGCTCCTGGCCGCGCTGCTGACCCACGGGATCACCCCGGTCGTCCACGAGTACGGCTCGCTCGGCTGCTCGGGTGACCTGGCGCCGCTCGCGCACTGCGCGCTCGCCCTCATGGGCGAGGGCCCGGTCCGCACCGCCGACGGCGAGCTCACCGATGCCGCGACCGCCCTCGCTGCCGCCGGCCTCGCGCCGGTCGAGCTGCACGAGAAAGAGGGCCTCGCGCTCATCAACGGCACCGACGGCATGCTCGGCATGCTGGTGCTCGCGATCCACGACCTGACCGACCTGCTCAAGGTCGCCGACATCTCGGCCGCCATGTCGGTGGAGGGCCAGCTCGGCACCGACCGGGTCTTCGCCCCCGAGCTGCAGGCCATCCGCCCGCACCCGGGCCAGGCGCTCTCCGCCGCCAACCTGACCGCGCTCCTCCGGGACTCCGGCGTCGTCGCCTCGCACCGCGGACCCGACTGCAACCGGGTCCAGGACGCCTACTCGCTGCGCTGCTCCCCGCAGGTCCACGGCGGTGTCCGCGACACCGTCGCCCACGCGGCCTCCGTCGCGGCGCGCGAGCTCGCGTCGGCCGTCGACAACCCGGTCGTCCTCGCCGACGAGGGTCGCGTCGAGTCCAACGGCAACTTCCACGGAGCCCCTGTGGCGTACGTGCTCGACTTCCTGGCGATCGTCACCGCCGACCTCGCGTCGATCGCGGAGCGTCGTACCGACCGCTTCCTCGACAAGGCCCGCAACCACGGCCTGCCGCCGTTCCTGGCCGACGACCCCGGCGTCGACTCGGGCCTGATGATCGCGCAGTACACGCAGGCCGCGATCGTCTCGGAGCTCAAGCGGCTCGCCAACCCGGCCAGCGTGGACTCCATCCCGAGCAGCGCGATGCAGGAGGACCACGTCTCGATGGGCTGGTCCTCCGCCCGCAAGCTGCGTCGCGCGGTCGACGGCCTGTCCCGCGTGCTCGCCATCGAGCTGATGACGGCGGCCCGCGCGCTCAACCTGCGCGCGCCGCTCGAGCCCAGCCCCGCCACCGGCGCCGTCGTGGCGCTCCTGCGTGACCACGGCGTCGGCGGCCCCGGCACGGACCGCTTCCTCGCCCCCGAGATCGACACCGCCCACCAGCTCGTCGTCGACCGGTCCGTCACCACGGCCGTCGCGAACGTGATCGGAGAACTGGCATGACCACCGAACAGACCAACCCCCGCCTGCCCATCCACGCCGCCACCGGCACGGAGCTCACCGCCAAGAGCTGGCAGACCGAGGCCCCGCTGCGGATGCTGATGAACAACCTCGACCCCGAGAACGCCGAGCGTCCTGAGGACCTCGTCGTGTACGGCGGCACGGGCAAGGCGGCCCGCAGCTGGGAGGCGTACGACGCCCTCGTGCGCACCCTGCGCGATCTCGAGGACGACGAGACGATGCTGGTCCAGAGCGGCAAGCCGGTCGGCGTGTGGAAGACCAACAAGTGGGCCCCCCGCGTCCTGATCGCCAACTCCAACCTGGTCGGCGACTGGGCGAACTGGGAGGAGTTCCGGCGCCTCGAGGAGATGGGTCTGACGATGTACGGCCAGATGACGGCCGGGTCGTGGATCTACATCGGCACGCAGGGCATCCTGCAGGGCACCTTCGAGACCTTCGCCGCGGTGGCCGACAAGCGGTTCGGCGGCACCCTGGCCGGCACCATCACGCTGACCGCCGGCCTCGGCGGCATGGGTGGCGCCCAGCCGCTCGCCGTCACCATGAACGACGGCGTCGCGATCTGCGTCGACGTCGACCAGAGCCGGATCACCCGCCGCATCGAGCACCGCTACCTCGACGTCCAGGCCGACAACCTGGAGCACGCGCTCGAGTTGGCCGTGCAGGCCCGCGACGAGCGCCGCGGCCTCTCGATCGGCCTGCTCGGAAACGCCGCCGAGGTCTTCCCGCAGCTGCTGGGGATGAAGGCCCCGATCGACATCGTCACCGACCAGACCTCGGCCCACGACCCGCTGTCCTACCTGCCCGTCGGCGTGCCCTTCGAGGAGTGGCACCAGCGCGCCGAGGCCGACCCGGCCGGATTCACCAAGGAGGCCCAGGCCTCGATGGCCGCCCACGTCCGGGCGATGGTCGAGTTCCAGGACGCCGGGGCCGAGGTCTTCGACTACGGCAACTCGATCCGCGACGAGGCCCGCAAGGGCGGCTACGACCGCGCGTTCGAGTTCCCGGGCTTCGTGCCGGCGTACATCCGTCCGCTCTTCTGCGAGGGCAAGGGCCCGTTCCGCTGGGCCGCGCTGTCCGGCGACCCGGCCGACATCGCCGCGACCGACAAGGCGATCCTCGAGCTGTTCCCGGACAACGAGCGGCTGCACACGTGGATCGGCATGGCGCAGGAGCGGGTCCACTACCAGGGCCTCCCGGCGCGGATCTGCTGGCTCGGCTACAAGGAGCGCCACCTGGCGGGCCTGAAGTTCAACGAGATGGTGCGCAGTGGCGAGCTCAAGGCGCCGATCGTCATCGGCCGCGACCATCTCGACTGCGGCTCGGTCGCGTCGCCGTACCGCGAGACCGAGGCGATGCTGGACGGCTCCGACGCGATCGCCGACTGGCCGCTGCTCAACGCCATGACCGCGGTCGCCTCGGGTGCCACCTGGGTGTCCCTGCACCACGGCGGCGGCGTCGGCATGGGCCGCTCGATCCACTCCGGCCAGGTCTGTGTCGCCGACGGCACCGAGCTCGCGGCTGCGAAGATCGAGGCCGTGCTGACCAACGACCCGGGCATGGGCGTCATCCGTCACGTCGACGCCGGCTACGACCGCGCCGTCGAGGTCGCCGCCGAGCGGGGCGT
>DATLIG010000139.1:0-9431 GCA_035539555.1 Nocardioides sp.
CGACTCGGTCAGTGGCGTCATCGTCTACTCGCTCCAGGACCGACCTTCCTCGACGGGCTCGCCGGACAGACGGTCGGTGACCCCGACCGCGCCGACGGGCTGACGATCGCCGTACCGGTGGACTCCCTCGCGCCGGGGAAGGGCGTGGCGTCGTACCGGATCTTCGTGAACCCGCGCGTGCTCGACGAGCCGGAGGCCGTGGTCGGGCGACTGGTGCGCCACGAGCTGACCCACGCGGTGCTCGGCGCCCGGGGTCGCGGCGCCCCGCTGTGGCTCAACGAGGGCATCGCGGAGTACGTCTCGGTCCGGCCGATGGCGCCGGGCCAGCGGCGGCTGCCCGCTCGGGCGCTCGACGTCGGCGAGACCGTCACGGACCTGCCCGGAGAGGCGGAGTTCGCCGGCAGCGACGCCGAGGCGTGGTACGCCGTGTCGTGGTGGGCGTGCGAGTACGTCGCGTCCACCTACGGCGAGGAGATCCTGCTGGCGCTGCTCGACCGGCTCGCCGGCGGTGCCGACCAGGAGAAGGTGCTCCAGGACGTGCTCGGCCTCAGCGGAGCGCAGCTGGCGCAACGCGGCGTCGCGCTGATGACGACGACGTACGGCGACGCCCGGTAACGTCCGGCGAGCGGGCGCTCGGGGTGTCCGCCGCTGAGCACCGAGGAGGACCCATGAGTCTCTTCCGCACGAAGTCCGTCGAGCAGTCGATCGCCGACACGGACGAGCCGGACCACCGGCTCCGCAAGGACCTGTCGGCGCTGGACCTCACCGTCTTCGGGGTCGGGGTGATCATCGGCGCCGGCATCTTCGTCCTCACCGGGACCGTCGCCGCCAGCAACGCCGGCCCGGCGCTGGCACTGAGCTTCGTGATCGCCGCGGTCGCGTGCGGGCTCGCCGCGCTCTGCTACGCCGAGCTGGCCTCGACCGTGCCGGTGGCCGGCAGCGCGTACACGTTCAGCTACGCCACGCTCGGCGAGCTGGTCGCGTGGTTCATCGGCTGGGACCTGGTGCTGGAGTTCACGGTCGGCGCCGCGGCGCTCTCGACCGGGTTCTCGGCCTACCTGCAGGAGGTGCTCGAGATCGTCGACGTCACCCTGCCCTCGCAGATCAGCTCCGCCGCGACCGGGTTCGTCGACCTCCCGGCCGTCGTCATCGCGCTGCTGGTGACCGGGATGCTGATCCGCGGCACGAAGTTCTCCAGCCGCTTCAACCAGGTCGTCGTCGCCCTCAAGCTGGTCGTCGTCGCGGCAGTGATCGTCGTCGGCATCGCCCACATCGACACCGGCAACTGGGTGCCCTTCATCCCCGAGGCGCAACCCGCGCCCGAGTCCAGCGGCGGCTTCGCCGACGTCCCGCTCATCACCAGCCTGCTCGGGCTGGAGCCGGCGGTGTTCGGCCTGGCCGGCGTCATCTCGGGCGCCGCGATCGTGTTCTTCGCCTTCATCGGCTTCGACATCGTCGCCACCACCGCCGAGGAGACGAAGAACCCGCAGCGCGACGTCCCGATCGGGATCCTGGGCTCGCTGGCCATCGTGACCGTCCTGTACGCCGCCGTCAGCCTCGTGGTCACCGGTCTTCGCGACTACAGGGACATCGACCCCGACAGCGCGGCGCCCCTCGCCGACGCCTTCGAGGGCGCCGGCGTGGGCTGGATGCCCGACCTGATCTCCGTCGGCGCCTGCATCGGCCTCGTGGTGGTCGCGATGATCCTCATGCTCGGCCAGTCCCGGGTGGCGTTCGCGATGGCCCGTGACGGCCTGCTCCCGCGGCCCCTGGCCAGGGTGCACCCGACCTACGGCACGCCGTACCGGATCACGATCATCACCGGCATCGCCGTCGCCGCGCTCGCGGGCTTCGTCGACCTCAGCACGCTCGCGCACCTGGTCAACATCGGCACCCTGTTCGCCTTCCTGCTGGTGAGCATCGGCGTCGTCGTCCTGCGCCGCTCCCGGCCGGACCTGCCGCGCGGCTTCCGCACGCCCGTGGCGCCGCTGGTGGCGACCGTCTCGGTGCTGATGTGCGGCTACCTGATGCTCAACCTGACCGGCGACACGTGGATCCGATTCCTCGTGTGGATGGCGATCGGCGTCGTCGTCTACTTCGTGTACGGCAGAGGTCACAGCCGCCTGGGCCACCGGGAGGAAGCCGCGGGGAATAGTCTTTCCACGTGACTTCGCCGACCCGTCTCGTCCACATCGTCGACGAGGTGCCCGAGCTGGCCGAGGTGGAGGGCCTGCCGATGGTGGTCGCGCTCGACGGATTCCTCGATGCGGGCAACGCCGGCGCCCTCGCGTGCCGCCACCTGGTCCGCACCGGTGCGTCCTCGCCCGACGGCGGTGGCGTCGTCGTCGCGACCTTCGACGTCGACCAGCTCCACGACTACCGCGCGCGGCGTCCCCCGATGACCTTCGCGCGCGACCACTACGAGGGCTACGAGGCCCCGCGGCTCGTCGTACGACTGCTGCACGACAACGGCGGGACGCCGTACCTCCTGCTGCACGGGCCGGAGCCCGACATCCGCTGGGAGGCCTTCTGCCGCGCGATCCTCGAGGTCGTCGAGCGGTTCGGCGTGACTCTCGTGGTGTCCATGGGCTCGGTGCCGATGGCGGTCCCGCACACGCGGCCGATCGCGATCACCCACCACGCCAACAACGCCGACCTGCTGACCGGCACCAGCCCGTGGCGCGGGGAGCTCCGGGTGCCGAGCAGCGCCCAGGCACTGCTCGAGGTTCGCCTCGGCGAGTGGGGCCACGACGCGCAGGGCTTCGTCGCGCACGTGCCGCACTACCTCGCGCAGCTGGACTACCCGCGCGCCGCCCAGGGCCTGCTCGAGCAGGTCGAGCTGGCCGCGCGCCTCACGATCGACCTCTCCGAGCTCGGCGAGCTCGCCGTCGAGCGCGAGGAGGAGATCGCCCGCTACCTCTCGGCCAACGACGAGGTGCAGGAGGTCGTGACCGCGCTGGAGCAGCAGTACGACACCTTCGCCCGCGCCGAGGCCGAGGGCAGCAGCCTCCTCGCCGAGGACGAGCCCCTGCCGACCGGCGAGGAGATCGGCCGGCAGTTCGAGCAGTTCCTGGCCGGGCTCGAGGGCCCCGACGAGACCGGAGGACCGGCGTGAGCGACAGTGGCGCGAGGGTGATGGGGGAGGCGACGCAGAAGCTGGTCGCGCTCCTCGACCTGGAGCAGCTCGACACCGACCTGTTCCGCGGCCAGCAGCCGGAGACGATCCGGCAGCGCGTGTACGGCGGCCAGGTGGCCGCGCAGGCGCTGATCGCCGCGTCGCGCACGGTCGACGAGGGATTCCAGGTGCACTCGCTGCACTCGTACTTCCTGCTGCCCGGCGACTACAACGTCCCGATCATCTACGACGTCGAGCGGATCCGTGACGGCAAGTCGTTCGCGACCCGGCGGGTGCTCGCGCGTCAGCACGGCCGCCCGATCTACTACCAGTCGCTCAACTTCCAGCGCCACGAGGAGGGGCTGGAGCACGAGGACGTCATGCCCGAGGTCAAGCCGCCCGAGGAGGGCCTCGACCTGATGGAGCTGATGGCCGAGCGCGGCACCGACGACGGCCTCAGCAAGGAGTGGGCGGCCCTGGACGTGCGCTGGCTCGGCAGCTCGGCGTACGGCCTCGATCCCGACCCGATGCACCCGGCGAAGGCGCAGGTGTGGATCCGCGTCGACGGCCGGCTCAGCGACGACCCGATGGAGCACCTCGCGACGTTCACCTACGCCAGCGACGTCTCGCTGCTCGGCGCGACCCTCGCGGCGCACCCCGAGCACGGTCCGCCGAAGGTGCAGATGGCCTCGCTCGACCACACCATCTGGTTCCACCGACCGTTCCGGGCCGACGAGTGGTGGCTCTACGACCAGTGGTCGCCCTCAGCCAGCGGTGGCCGCGGCCTGGCGTTGGGCCGCGTCTTCACCCAGGACGGCACCCTCGTCGCCACGGTCGCGCAGGAAGGGCTGATCCGGCCCCACCGCTGACCGGCTGCCCCTTGTCTCCCGCGCGCAGCAGGAGTTACGTGGGGCCATGGCGGACAAGCACGGAGAGAGGCGGGGCGAGCACGACCTCGCGCCGACCGGGCCCGACCGGATTCGCAACGTCGTCCTGGTCGGGCCCTCCCAGTCGGGGAAGACGTCGCTCGTGGAGGCCCTCCTGGCCCACACCCGGGCGATCACGCGGGCCGGCAGCACCGCCGACGGCACCACCGTCTGCGACACGGAGGACGCGGAGAAGGGCCACGGCCGGTCGATCTCGCTCGCGGTCGCGCCGCTGCTGCACCGTGGCGTGAAGGTGAACCTCGTCGACACCCCCGGCTACGTGGACTTCGTCGGCGACGTGCGCGCCGGGCTCCGGGCCGCCGACTGCGCCCTGTTCGTGGTCGCGGCCAACGAGGAGGTCGACGAGGCGACACGGGCGCTGTGGCGCGAGTGCGCCGGGGTCGCGATGCCGCGGGCCGTGGTGGTCTCCAAGCTCGACCATCCCCGCGCCGACGTCGACGGCATGATCGCCGCGGCCCGGGCCGCCTTCGACGGGAAGGTGCTGCCCGTCTACCTCGCGGAGGGCGGCGGTCGGAGGGGGTCGGCCGGGCTGACCGGGCTCATCACCGGTGGCACCGACGACCCGCGTCGCGGCGAGCTGATCGAGGCGGTCATCGAGGAGTCCGAGGACGAGGAGCTGATGGACCGCTACGTCGGCGGCGAGGAGGTCGACGCCGACGTCCTGGTCCGGGACCTGGAGACCGCGGTCGCACGAGCCAGCTTCCACCCGGTGATCCCGGTCTGCGCGGCCACCGGGGTCGGGCTCGCCGAGCTGCTCGACCTGTGTGTCGACGGGTTCCCGTCACCGCTGGAGCATGCCGCGCCGGAGGTCTTCACGCCGGCCGGCGCGGCCGCGGGAGTGGTCTCCTGCGACCCGTCGGGGCCGCTGGTCGCCGAGGTGGTCAAGACCTCCGGAGACCCGTACGTCGGCCGGATCAGCCTGGTCCGGCTCTTCTCCGGCACCCTCGACCCGGACACCCCGGTGCACGTGTCGGGACACTTCTCGTCGTTCTTCTCCGGCGACGCCGGCCACGAGGACCACGACGAGGACGAGCGGATCGGCGCGCTCGGGCACCCGTTCGGTGCGTCCCAGGTTCCGGCTGCACGGGTGGTGGCCGGCGACCTCGGCACGGTGGCGCGCCTGTCCCGGGCGGAGACGGGCGACACCCTCTCGGGCGTCGATCGCCCGCTGGTGCTCAAGCCGTGGTCGATGCCCGACCCGCTGCTCCCGGTCGCGATCGAGGCGGCGACGCGATCCGACGAGGACAAGCTGTCGCAGGCGCTCGGGCGGCTGGCCGCGGAGGACCCGAGCCTGCGGGTGGAGCACAACGCCGAGACCGGGCAGCTGGTGTTGTGGGTCATGGGCGAGGCGCACGCCGACGTCGTACTCGAGCGGCTGGCGGAGCGGCACGGCGTCGCGGTGGAGCAGCGCGAGCTGTTGGTGCCGCTGCGCGAGTGCTTCGCGGCACCGGCTCGCGGCCACGGGCGGCACGTGAAGCAGTCCGGCGGGCACGGGCAGTACGCGATCTGCGACCTCGAGGTGGAGCCGCTGCCCGAGGGCAGCGGCTTCGAGTTCGTCGACAGGGTGGTCGGCGGCGCGGTGCCGCGCAGCTACATCCCCAGCGTGGAGAAGGGCGTGCGCGCCCAGCTGGAGCGCGGGCTCCGCAACGGCTACCCCGTCGTCGACCTCCGGGTCACGCTGGTCGACGGCAAGGCGCACAGCGTGGACTCCTCCGACATGGCGTTCCAGAGCGCCGGCGCGTTGGCGCTGCGCGAGGCGGCCGAGGGTGCGGGCGTCGCCATGCTGGAGCCGTACGACGAGGTCCGGGTCATGGTTCCCGACGACCTCGTGGGCCCGGTGATGAGCGACCTCTCCGCGCGGCGCGGCCGGTTGCTCGGCAACGACAACGTCGAGGGCGGCGGGACGCTGGTGACCGCGCACGTCCCGCAGCGCGAGCTGGTCCGGTACGCCGTCGACCTCCGGGCGGCGACGCGGGGCGCCGGCACGTTCACCCGCACCTTCGCCCACTACGAGGCGATGCCCGAGGAGCAGGCGCGGCAGGTGACGCCGCGCCTGCACCACTAGGGCACGCCCTGGGGGTTGCTACAGGGCGGTCGTCCGGCCGAGCAGGTGCGGCGCGCCGCTCTTCGGGTTGACCAGGGTGAAGTCGTAGCCGGTCGCCGTCTTCTCGGCACCGAACTGCGCCTTGCCGGGCAGGAAGATCGGCTTCTTGAACGCGACCTCGACCTTGACCGCGTCGGGCAGCCGGTTCTCCAGCGCCGCGATGCAGCGGGCCTTGCTCCACATGCCGTGCGCGATGTGGCGCGGGAAGCCCAGCGCCTTTGCGGTCAGCGGGTAGAGGTGGATCGGGTTCCGGTCACCGGACACCGCGCCGTAGGTGCGGCCCAGGTTGTCCGGCAGCGACCAGACCGGTCCCTTGGCGTCGATCGACGCCAGGGACATGCCCGGGTCGCCGTTCTCCTTGTCGCCCTTGCCCACGCGCAGGTACGTCGACACGGACTCCCACACGACCTCGTCACCCACGGTGCCGGTGACGTTCATGTCCCAGGCCCGGCCCTTGGTGCTGTTGCGCAGGTTGTCGGCCACGAGCTTGAGCGACACGGTCTCGCCGATGGCGACCGGACGGTGCTGGACGATCGTGTTCTCCAGGTGCACCGAGCCGATGGCCGGGAACGGGAACGCCGCGTCGGTCATCAGCTGCATGTGCAGCGGGAACGCCAGCATGTGCAGGTAGGGCACCGGTGCGGTGTCGCGGGTCGGGAAGCCGCAGACGGCGGCGTACCGGTCGACGGCGGCACGCTCGACCACGACGTCGTTGCGCTCCAGGACCAGGTCCGGGAGGGCGCCGCCGGTCTTCTTGATGCCGGGCAGCTGGTTCACGCCGGGAACCGCGGGAAGCGCGGCCTTGAGCATCACGGGGAGGCCCATGTCAGGCACCCAGCATCATCTGGCCGCAGACCCGCACGACGTTGCCGTTGACGGCGGTCGAGGCAGGGGAGGCGTACCAGGCGATGGTCTCGGCGACGTCGACCGGCAGGCCGCCCTGCGACATCGCGTTGAGGCGCTGGCCGACCTCGCGGGTCGCGAACGGCACCGCGGCGGTCATCTGGGTGATGATGAAGCCGGGGGCGACGGCGTTGATCGTGATGCCGTCCTTCAGCTTCTCGCTCAGCGAGTCGACGAAGCCGATGACGCCGGCCTTGGAGGCGGCGTAGCTGGTCTGGCCCAGGTTGCCGGCGATGCCCGCGATCGAAGCGACGCCGATGATCCGGCCGTTGTCGTTGATGACGCCCTGCTCGAGCAGCTCGGCGGTGATCCGCTCCGGCGCCTCGAGGTTGATCTGGAGGACCTTCCCGAAGCGCTCCGGCGTCTGGTTGGCCAGCTTCTTGTCCATCGTCACCCCGGCGTTGTGCACGACGATGTCGACGCCGCCGTGCTTCTCCTTGAGGTGGTGCGCGATGCGCTGCGGCGCGTCGGGCGCCGTGATGTCGAGGGTGAGCCAGTCGCCGTCGAGCTCGTTCATGACCTTGACCAGGTCGTCGGCGGCCTGCGGGACGTCGAGGCCGACGACCTTCGCGCCGTCGCGGTGCAGGACGCGGGCGATCTCCTCGCCGATGCCGCGGCTGGCGCCGGTCACGAACGCGACCTTGCCGGCCAGGGGAGCGGTCCAGTCGGCGAGCGCCGCGCCGTGCTTCTCGTCGTGCGCGCCGATCCGGACGACCTGGCCCGAGACGTACGCCGACTTGGGGCTCAGCAGGAAGCCGAGGGTCGACAGGACCGAGTCCTCGTAGCCCTCGGCGACGTAGACCAGCTGGACGGTGCCGCCCTTGCCGATCTCCTTGCCGAGGCTGCGCGTGAAGCCCTCGAGCGCGCGCTGGGCGATCTGCTCGCTGCCGTCGGCCAGCGCCGGCGGCGTGCCGATGACGACGACCCGGGCGCAGCTCTTGAGGCTGCGCAGCACCGGGGTGAAGAACGCCTGGAGCTCCACGAGCTCCTCGACCGTGCTGATGCCGGTGGCGTCGAAGACGAGGCCCTTGTACTTCTCGCCGTCGGCCTGGGCGCCGACCGAGGCGATGCCGAGCACGTCGAGCAGACCGGGCAGGGACTCGGCGAGGCGACCGCGGCCGCCGACGAGCACGGTGCCGTTGACCAGCGGGTCGCCGGCCTTGTAGCGGTCCAGCTTGGTCGGGTTCGGCAGTCCGAGGTTCTTGACGAGGAGCTTGCCGATCGGGGAGCTCACGAAGCCCTGGTACTTGTCAGTCATGTGCACCATGTAACTAGATGTGTAACTCTGAGTCCACATTTCGTGATCTCGCCCTCAAAGGGTTCTCCCGAGGGCCACGCTGAGTGAGGATTGCTCCATGACTGAGACTGTTCGCCGCGCCGCCGTACTCGGCGGTAACCGCATCCCGTTCGCGCGCTCCAACGGCGCGTACGCCACCGCCTCCAACCAGGAGATGCTGACCGCTGCACTTGACGGCCTCGTGGCGCGCTACGGGCTGGAGGGTGAACGTCTCGGTGAGGTCGCCGGCGGCGCCGTCCTCAAGCACAGCCGCGACTTCAACCTGGTCCGCGAGTCCGTGCTCAGCACCCGCCTCGCCCCCGAGACCGCGGCCGTCGACCTGCAGCAGGCCTGCGGCACCGGCCTCCAGGCGATCAACTACATCGCCAACAAGATCAAGCTCGGCCAGATCGACTCCGGCATCGGCGGCGGCGTGGACACCACGTCCGACGCCCCGATCGCGATCTCGGAGAAGCTGCGCAAGAAGCTCATCCAGCTCAACAACGCCCGCAGCACCAAGGACCGCCTCGCGATCCTCGCGACCATCCGCCCCGGCGACATCGGCCTCGCGATCCCGTCCAACGGCGAGCCGCGCACCAAGCTCTCCATGGGCGAGCACCAGGCGCTGACCGCGCTGGAGTGGCAGATCACCCGCGAGGCCCAGGACGAGCTGGCCGTCAACTCCCACCACAACCTCGCGGCGTCGTACGACGAGGGCTGGCAGGACGACCTGATCACGCCGTTCCGCGGCCTCGAGCGCGACAACAACCTGCGCGCCGACTCGTCGCTGGAGAAGCTCGCGAAGCTCAAGCCGGTCTTCGGCAAGGGCGAGGCGGCCACCATGACCGCGGCCAACTCGACCCCGCTGACCGACGGCGCCTCCGCCGTCCTGCTCGGCTCCGAGGAGTGGGCGGCCGCGCACGGCCTCGAGGTGCTCGCCTACTTCGTCGACTCCGAGGTCGCCGCCGTCGACTTCGTCAACGGTGCCGAGGGCCTGCTCATGGCGCCGGCGTACGCCGTCCCGCGGATGCTGGCCCGCAACGGCCTGACCCTGCAGGACTTCGACTTCTACGAGATCCACGAGGC
>DATLIG010000140.1:0-3941 GCA_035539555.1 Nocardioides sp.
ACCCCCAGCCCACCGACGACCCGCCAGCGCCGTCCGGCGGCGCGCAGGCGGCGATCGCCTTCGCCCGGGCCCAGCTCGGTGAGCGCTACGTCTGGGGCGCGGCCGGCCCGGACGCCTGGGACTGCTCCGGTCTGACGTCGAAGGCGTGGGCCGCCGGCGGCAAGAGCCTGCCGCACTACTCCGTCGCCCAGTACGACGTCTCCACGCCGATCTCCGCCGGCCAGCTCCGGCCCGGCGACCTCGTCTTCTGGGGCGACAACGGCAGTCCGTCGTCGATCTACCACGTCGCGCTCTACGTCGGCGACGGACGGATCATCCACGCCCCCCGCACCGGCCGGCCGGTGACGGAGGAGTCGATGTACTACTGGCGCACCCCGGACTTCTACGCACGCCCCTGACGCCGTTGCGCCTCACCCACTAGGTTCGGCCCATGGCCGAGGAGTCCACCACCAGCGCGCCGCCGGACCTCACCGTCGACGTCCCCGCGCTCACGCAGCTGTTGGACGGCCGGTACGCCGACGTCCGCCGCACCGTGCGGGAGCTGCTCCCGTCGTACGCCTCCGTCCTCGATGACGCCGAGACCATGCCGCGCGAGGAGTTCCGTGAGCGGGTCAAGGACGTCGTCCTCGAGATCGCCGCGACCGGCGCGGTCGGCATGGGCTTCCCCGAGGAGTACGGCGGAGGTGGTGACATCGGTGCCTCCATCGCCGCCTTCGACACCCTCGCCTACGGGGACCTGTCGGTGCTCGTGAAGGTCGGCGCGCAGTTCGGCCTGTTCGGTGGCGCGATCCTGCAGCTCGGCACGAAGCGGCACCACGATGCCTACCTCGCGGACCTGATCGCCGGCCGCCTGCTCGGCTGCTTCGCGATGACCGAGACGGGCCACGGCAGCAACGTGCAGGCCCTCGGCACCGTCGCCACCTACGACCCCGACGCGGGCGAGTTCGTCATCACGACCACGACCCCCGAGGCCGGCAAGGACTACATCGGCAACGCGGCGAGGCATGCCCGCGTGGCCGTGGTGTTCGCCCAGCTGCAGGTCGCGGGGGAGGAGCACGGGGTGCACGCGCTCGTCGTACCCCTGCGCGACGAGGCGGGAGCCACGCTGCCGGGTGTGCGGATCGAGGACGACGGCCACAAGATGGGCCTCAACGGCGTCGACAACGGCCGGGTCTGGTTCGACCCCGAGGGCACGGTGCGGGTGCCACGGGAGAATCTCCTCAACCGCTTCGCCGACGTCACCGAGGACGGCACCTACGTCAGCGAGATCGAGAGCTCGGGGCGCCGCTTCTTCACGATGCTCGGGACCCTCGTCCAGGGCCGGGTGTCCGTCGGTGCCGCGGGCGTCAGCGCGTCGAAGGTCGCCCTCACGATCGCGGTCCGCTACGCCCTGCAGCGCCGGCAGTTCGAGACCGGTGCCGGCGAGGGAGCGGAGGCGGAGCAGGAGCAGCTGCTGCTCGACTACGGCCTGCACCAGCGCCGGTTGCTGCCGCGGCTGGCGCGCACCTACGGGCTGCACTTCGCGCAGGAGGTGCTCGCCGGCCGGCTGCACGACGTCTTCTCGGGCATCACCACCGACGAGGAGTCCCGCCGGCTGCTCGAGTCGCGGGCCGCCGGCACGAAGGCGCTGTCGACGTGGCTCGCGACCGACGTGATCCAGGAGTGCCGCGAGGCGTGCGGCGGCGCGGGCTACCTGTCCGTCAACCGGTTCACGGCGCTCAAGGCCGACACGGACGTCTTCACGACCTTCGAGGGCGACAACCACGTCCTGCTCCAGCTGGTCGGCAAGGGCCTGCTCACCGACTTCGCGAGCGACTTCTCCGACCTCGACCAGCTCGGGATGGTCCGCTTCGTCGCCGGCCTCGCGGTCGAGACCGTGCTCGAGAAGACCCGCGCGCACCGGCTGCTGCAGAGCATCCGCGACGCGTTGCCGGGAGGCAACGACAGCTGGTCGACCGACGCGGGCCTGCGCGACCCGGAGTACCACCTCGCGATGTTCCGATTCCGCGAGGAGCACCGGATCGGCGGCGTCGCGCGCCGCCTCAAGCGCGGCGTCGACAACGGCATGAACCCGGGCGAGGTCTTCTCCCGTGTCCAGGACCACGTGATCTCCGCGGCCCGCGCGCACGTCGAGCGGCTCGTCCTGGAGGCGTTCGTGGAGAAGGTCGCGGCCGTGGAGGACGGCGACCTCAAGCTGGCCCTCAACGCGCTGTGCGACCTGCACGCGCTGTCCGGCATCGAGGCCGACGCCGCCTGGTTCATCGAGCACGACCGCCTGTCCACCCAGCGTTCGAAGGCGATCACCCGCGAGGTCGGGGACCTGTGCCGCCGGCTCCGGCCGGTCGCGCGGGAGCTGGTCGACGCCTTCGCGGTCCCCGAGCCGCTGCTGCGCGCGCCGGCCCTGGTCAACCCGTCCGTGACCCCCGGAGGTGCCTGAGTGGCCACCCATCTCGTCCGCGCCGCCGTCGCGAAGGTCCCCGGCCTCGGCGGCTGGTCCGACGACCCGCTGTGGGCGTCCTTCTACGACTGGACCGTCGAGCACCCCCGCGCGGGCGGCGTGGTCTGGCGTGCCGGCATCCAGAGCGACCTGCGGCTGCTCTACCGCGCGGCCGCCGAGATCGGCCGCCAGCCGGCGGGCGCCCGGATCCTCGACATCCCCTGCGGCGGTGGTGTCGCGCTGCGCGGCCTCACCCCCGGCCAGGGGGTCGAGTACGTCGCCGCGGACATCGCGCAGTCGATGCTCGACCGGACCCTGGAGGCGGCCCAGGAGCGCGGCGTCGCCGACCAGGTCGAGCCCCGCATCGCCGACGTGGGCGACCTGCCGTTCGCGGACGACTCGTTCGACCTCGTGGTGACCTTCACCGGCCTGCACTGCTTCCCCGACCCGGCCCGTGCCGTGATCGAGATGGCGCGGGTGCTGCGGCCCGGCGGCGTACTCACGGGCAGCGCGCTGCTGAACGACGCCCTGCGCTACGCACCGTTGCGCAAGGCCGGGCGGATCGCCGGGCTGCTCGGGCCGGGCTGCACCAGCGACGACCTCGAGGCCTGGCTCGCCGGCCAGGGCATCGCCGACGTCGTCATCGAGAAGAGCGGCGCCATCGGCTACTTCCGCGGGGTCAAGCGCTGATGCGTGCTCCCCGGGCGCGACGACGGTCCGCGGCCGAGCGGAGCGCGGCCGTCTTCGACGCGTTGCGCAACCTGTTGCTGGCGCACCCGTGGGGCGACGTCACGCTCGAGGCGGTCGCCCGCGACGCCGGTGTGAGCCGACAGACGCTCTACAACGCGTTCGGCTCGCGCTACGGGCTGGCGCAGGCCTACACGCTGGCCCTCGCCGACGCGCTCTGCGACGCGATCGCAGCGACCCTCGCGGAGCATCCCCTCGATCGTCGTACCGGCGTCGAGCAGGGCCTCCTGCTCTACCTCGAGACCTCGTCCGGCGACCCGCTCATCCAGCGCGTCCGCGCCGGCGACGCCCACCCCGACCTGGTCCGCATCGTCACCGCCGACGCGGGCCCGCTGCTGGTCCGGGTGGCCGAGCGGCTCGAGGCAGGCGCGCTGGCCGCCTGGCCGGGGATCGAGGCGGACCGGGCCCGGGTCTTCGCCCGCGCGCTCGCCCGGTTCGCGGTCAGCTACGTCACCATGCCCCCCGAGTACGACGAGAGCCCGGCCGCTCTCGCAGCCGGGCTCTCGGGAATCCTCACGCCCCGGTGACGGGGCAGGGGGTCAGCGTGGTGGCTCAGTGGCCGCCGTCGACCTTGAACCGCTCGAAGGACGCCTGGATCTCCAGCTCGGCGTCGGTCCGGCCGACCCAGTCGGCGCCCTCGACGGACTTGCCGGGCTCGAGGTCCTTGTAGACCTCGAAGAAGTGCTGGATCTCGAGGCGGTCGAACTTCGCCACGTGGTTGATGTCGCGGATGTGCTCCATGCGCGGGTCGCCCGCG
>DATLIG010000141.1:0-23427 GCA_035539555.1 Nocardioides sp.
CGGCGAGTACGACGACGAGGCTCGCCAGCGTTCGACGCAAGAGCATCATCGAGGACACCTTTCGGTTCGAGCGGGCTCAGCCGCGGCTGGACCGACGTTCCCCGCCTCTCGCCCCGCATCCGCCGCGGCTGAGCCCGCTCGAACCGAAAGGTGTCCTCGATGATGCTCTTGCGTCGAACGCTGGCGAGCCTCGTCGTCGTACTCGCCGTCCTGGGTGCGTCCACGAGCGCGGCACACGCGCAGACCTGGAGCCACACCGATCCGGCGGGCGACGTGTCCGTGGTGATCAACAGCCGCGCCCAGCTTGCCCCGAACCAACGCACTCCCGACATTCGCCGGGTGGTCGCGCGCCACACGTCGACGCAGGTCGTGGTGCGCTTCGGACTGCGCTCGTCCATGCCGCGCGGCACGTGGATGGTGGCGATCGGGGTCTGGACCGGCGCACACCCCTACTCGATCTACCTCTGGGGCAAGGGCAACGTCCGGACCGGGGTACGGCTGGAGGAGGACGGTCCGGGAGGTCGCGGAGCAATCGCCTGCCGGGGGATGCGGGTCAACATCGACCGGACCGGTACGAGCGTCGCTGCGATCGTGCCGCGGACCTGCCTCGGCCAGCCGCGACGGGTGCGGGTGTCGGTGTGGGTCGATGCGCTGATCCGGGGGCGGTCCTATGTCGACGATGGCCTCCGGCGCGGCGACGGTGAGCTGACCCGAACCCCGTGGATCCGACGGGGCTGACGGCGCGATGAAGGCAACCACGGTGCGTCGTGTGCTCTCGAGTGGCGTCATGACCGGCGCACTCCTCGTCTCCTCGGCGGGCCTGGCCTCGGCTCAGAGCTGGTCCGTCTCCGACCCGAAGGGCGACGTCCAGCGCGCGTCGAGCAGCTCGCCCGACGCGGTGCTCACCCCCGAGACGCTGACCGCTGAGCCGAACCGGCGCGCGGGTGATGTGTGGCGCACCGCGGCCAGCCACACACGGACCAGCGTCGTCGTCCGGATCACGATGCAGGCCCTGCCGACGCGGAACTGGATGGGGATGACGACCATCCGAACGCCGTCGACCTCCTACGACCTGTTCCACATGCGCTTCGGCGGTCGGACCTGGGTCTCTCTCACGAAGACCCACGGCAACGGTGCCGAGCTGCGCTGCGCCGCGAAGTCGACGCGCATCGACGGCAACGCCGTGGTGCTGACCGTCGCGCGGAAGTGCCTCGGCTACCCGCGGACAGTGCGGGTCGGCGCGGGTGTGGCTGCCTTCGACAGCTCCGACATGTCGGTCGCCCACGTCGACGACGCTGGACGCCGGGGCTACCTGGGGGCGGGCAACCTGCGCCTCGGGCCGCTGCTGCGCCGCGGCTGACGCGGGCCGCGGCGCTGCGTCAGCAGCCGGCGGCGTACACGTAGCAGCGGAGCGCGGGCTCCTTCTTCAGCAGCGGCGCGCCGCTGAGCGTCACGCTCGGGACGACCGTGAGGACCAGGTTCGGCAGCGCGCCGAGGATCGGCGCGAAGCCGAGCACGTCGGCGGGGTCGATGCCGGGCATGTACAGCCTCGAGCACCACGCCCGGTCGACGCGGGACGCCTTCGCGGGTCCGTCGTGGGTGAGCGCGTCCATCACGATCGCGTACGTCGCCGGGCTGACCGTCCCGGTCATCACGTGCTCGTAGGGGTCGAGCGGGCAGACGTCCTGGACCCGGATGTTCGCGATCCGCCCGGTGCCGGTGGTCAGGCCGGAGGAGGGCGGCGGGACGACGACCTCGTCGAGCATCGTGTAGACGTTCGTGTAGTCGATGCCGGCGAAGGTCTCCGCCCGGCTGTTGAGCGCCTTCATGAAGGCCGACCCGGCCTTCTGCTGCCAGACCGCGGGCACGCACGTCGTCAGCCCGGTGATGCAGCCGGCGAGGACCGTGGTGCCGTGGTTGGAGGGCGCCATGCCGATGACTTCGGCGACCTTCGTCCGGGTGTCGGGCCAGAACCGCAGCGCCCACCGCCCGCTCATGCCGCCCTGGCTGTGACCGAGGACCGCGATCCGCCGGCCGGTGCGCGCGTACATGCGCCGGATCGCGTTGACGAGGTACTCGCCGGCCACCTGGATGTCGCCGAAGGTGTGGAACGGCATCGTCACCGTGCAGTGGTAGCGGCCCTGCCTCGCGAACACCTTCGCCCAGTTCCACGCGTAGTTCTCGGTCGGCGTCACGCTGGTCGCCGGGTTGAGCAGGACCGGCCGCGGCCCCGCCTTCGGGTTGCCGTGGCACTCCAGCGCCGCGTCGAGGGTGGCTGCCGGCACGGTCAGCCGGGGGCCCGGCCGGTCGAGCGGGGAGTACGACGGCGAGATGGTGTCGGCCCGCGCCGGAGCCGGCGCCAGGGTGGCCCCGGCGGTGAGCGAGGCGGTGAGCAGGAGCAGGCAGGTCAGCAGGCGGCGCACACCACGACAACTCGGCGTACCTCCGGGGCGTTACGACACCCGGCGCCGACCCGTCAGCGGCCGACCTTCTCCGGCTGGCGCCTCATCTCCTCGTGCATCCGCTCCCGCACGTTGCCGCGCAGCTGGACCGCGGACTCCCGGATCGCGTCCGAGATCAGCTCGTGCACCCGAGGGTCGGCCAGCCCGCCCTGCAGGATCCGCAGCACCGTGTCGCTGACCAGCCGCACGATGTCGTCGTGGAAGGGGACGAACTTCAGCCGCCCGGCCGCCTGGTCCTCCCGGATCAGCTCCACGATGAGCGCGTCCAGCTCGGCCCGGTTCTCCTCGATCGCGGCGGACACGTGCTCGGCGTAGTTGCCGGTCTGCACGACGGCGATCACCTCGTCGAGGACCGCCACGGTCACCGGGCGCTTGATGATGCCGACGATGGTCTCGGTGAACCTGCCGACGATGTACGCCGTCGCACGGTCGCCGAACGCCCGGTCGGCGGCGCGGCCGAGGCGGGCGAGGATGATCACGATGCGCAGCAGCCGGAACGAGCGGAACGCCGGGTCCGAGAGGGGCACCATGCCGAGCACCTCGTACCAGTACGAGCGCAGGAACCGCCAGCCCATGCGGGAGCGCCGCCACCGCCACACGAACTCGGCGGCGAAGATGCCGCAGATGACGTAGTCGAGGTGCACCACCCGCTCGTGCACCGCGGGGTCGACGTCCCAGAAGGTGATCCAGACCAGCAGGCCGACGGACACGACGGCGAGCAGGAGCATCAGCCAGTCGAGGAAGGTCACTGGCGGTGCCGCCGGCTTGCCCGGTCGTCGAGGAGGTCCGTTGCCGTGCGGGGTGGCGACGGCTTCCAGTGCGCTCATGGGCGCAGAATAGGAGAGTGGTCCTCTACCGTGACGAAGCGATCGTGCTGCGCACCCACAAGCTGGGTGAGGCCGACCGCATCATCACGCTGCTGACCCGCGACAACGGCCGCGTCCGTGCGGTGGCCAAGGGCGTGCGTCGTACGACGTCGCGGTGGGGCTCGCGGCTCGAGCCGTTCACCCACGTGGACCTCCAGCTCGCCGAGGGCCGCAACCTCGACACCGTCACCCAGGCCGAGACCCGTGGCGCGTACGCCGCCCCGATCGGGTTCGACTACGAGCGCTACACCGCCGGCACGGCCATGCTCGAGACCGCCGAGCGGCTGGTGGTCGAGGAGCGGGAGCCCGCGCGCCAGCAGTTCGCGCTGCTGCTCGGCGGCCTGAATGCGATGGCGGGTGGCCAGCGCGCCCCTGGCCACGTGCTCGACTCCTACCTGCTGCGCGCGCTGGCGATCGCCGGCTACGCGCCGGCCTTCGTCGACTGCGCCCACTGCGGCCGGCCGCCGGTCACCGCGACCGGCGAGCTGGGCAGCCACCGCTGGTTCAACCCCTCGATGGGCGGAGTGCTCTGCTCCACCTGCCGGATCCCGGGATCGGCCGCCCCGGCCCCGGAGACGCTCACCCTGCTCGGCGCGCTGCTGGCGGGGGACTGGATGCTCGTCGAGGCCGCCGAGCCGCGCCACGTCAAGGAGGCCAACGGCCTGGTCGCCGCCTTCGTGCAGTGGCAGCTGGAGCGGGGACTCCGGTCGCTGGCCTACGTCGAGCGCTGACAGACTGGGGTCCGTGAGCCGCTCCTCCCGTCGTACCCGCGCCGCCGCGCCGACCGCGCGCCGTGCCGAGCCGCTGCCGCCGACACCGCACCCGTCGGGCGCGACGCCGCCGCCGATCCCGGCCGAGCTGGTACCGAACCACGTCGCGATCGTGATGGACGGCAACGGTCGCTGGGCCAAGGAGCGGGGCCTGCCGCGCACCCGCGGGCACGAGGAGGGCGAGTCCAGCCTGTTCGACGTGGTCGAGGGTGCGATCGAGATCGGCGTGAAGGCCGTCTCGGCGTACGCCTTCTCGACCGAGAACTGGTCGCGCAGCCCCGACGAGGTGAAGTTCCTGATGGGCTTCAACCGCGACGTCGTCCGCCGCCGCCGCGAGGAGATGCACGAGCGCGGCATCCGGGTCCGGTGGGCCGGGCGTGCCCCGAAGCTGTGGAAGTCGGTCATCGACGAGCTCCGCACCACCGAGGAGCTGACGAAGCACAACGACGTCCTGACCCTGACGATGTGCGTCAACTACGGCGGGCGCTCCGAGCTCGGCGATGCCGCCAAGGCGCTGGCCCGTGACGTCGCGGCCGGCCGGGTCAACCCGGAGCGGGTCGACGAGCGCACGCTGGGGCGCTATCTCTACGTGCCCGAGCTCCCCGACGCCGACCTGATCTGGCGCACGTCGGGGGAGCAGCGGCTCTCCAACTTCATGCTCTACCAGGCCGCGTACGCCGAGTTCGTGTTCAGCGACGTGCTCTGGCCCGACGTCGACCGGCGTCACCTGTGGGCCGCGATCGACGAGTACGCACGCCGGGACCGCCGCTACGGCGGCGCGGTGCCCAACCCGACCTGACCTCCCGGGGACCCTTCCACGGACTGGACGCCCCCTCGCGGACCTCGGAGAACCCTCACTAGTTTTGGGCCACTCGTTGGGCCCGCCATGGGGATGCACGGCGCCGGACGCGCCGGGCATGGGCTCGGACCCAAAGAGGGAGATCCAGATGATCCGTGCTGCAGTGAAGCTGCTGCTCGCACTCACGCTCACGCTCGGCGGTGTGGCCACGGTGGCCGCGCCGACCACCGCGGCGGCTGCGGAGCCCGCCGACTGCTCGGGCACCGCCGCCCGCGTCACCGTCTTCACCGGCAAGCTCGCCGACGTCCGGGCCCGGCACACCCGGGCCGTCGACCGGACCCGGGAGCTGCGTCGTACCGTCACGAAGCTGCAGCGCAGCGTCGACGCCCACCGCACACAGCGCTTGGTCCGCAAGCTGCGTCACGCCCGTGCCGAGCTGCGCGCCGGCCAGGCCCGGGTGCGCACCATCGGTGGCATCGCCAACCGGACCCGCGACAACCTCGTCGCGGCCCGGATCGCCCACCGCCTGTGCACCGCGCCGCCGGAGCAGGCCGAGACCGAGCTGCTCGACATCCTCGACCTGCTCGGCCTGTCGCCCCTGCTGGAGATGATCGGCCTGCCGGCGCTGCTGCAGTCGCTCGGCGTCGTCGACCTGCTCGACTCGCTCGGCCTGGCCGACATCCTCGAGAACCTGGGCCTCGGCAGCCTGATCGGCCGCTGACGCGCGTCCGCCGCACGCACGACGGCCCCGGCGCTCCCACCGGGGCCGTCGTGCCGCCTGACCAGCTCAGCCATCCGCCTGCCTCAACCGCGGCGCGGCAGCGTGGCGCGAGGAACGAGCGACACGCTCGCGCCATCCAAGTCAGTGCTCGTCGTAGTGGGCGCCATGAGCCGCGTGGCGGTGCCCGTCGTGCACGTAGTCGACGTGGTCGTCGTGGGGAACCGCGAGGTGGCCGCAGCCGGGGCCGTGGTCGTGCGGGTGCTCCGCGCATGCCTCGTGCTCGGGCAGCCCGCCGGTGGGGAAGGGCTCGCGGAGCCGGGCGCGGTAGCGGCTCCAGATCCCGATCGGCCACGCGACGACGTAGCAGGCCAGCGCCAGCAGCACGATCGTGGGACCCGGCGCCACCGTTGCCTTGTACGACGCGAAGGTGGCCACCACGAGACCGCCCACCGATGCCAGTGTGCCCAGCGCCATGGCGGCCGCGATGGTGGTGCGGAAGGAGCGGGTGAGCTGCTGGGAGGTGGCGACGGGCACCACCATCAGCGCGGACACCAGCAGCAGGCCGACCGTGCGCATCGCGACCGTCACGCTGACCGCGGCGAGCACCGCCACGAGCACGTTGTAGGAGCGGACCCGGAGACCGGCCACCCGGGCGAACTCCTGGTCCTGGGCGACGGCGAACAGCTGCGGCGCGAGACCCACACAGAGGCCGACGACGGTGATCGCGAGCACCATCGTCAAGATGAGGTCGTCGACCGAGATCGTGGTCAGCGAGCCGAAGAGGTAGCGGTTGAGCGACGCGGCGCTCTCGCCGCCGAGGCCGGTCAGGAAGATGCCGCCGGCCAGTCCGCCGTAGAAGAGCAGGGCCAGGGCGACGTCGCCGTTGGTCTGCCCGCGCTCACGGATGATCTCGATCAGCACCGACCCGATCACGGCCACGATGACGGCGATCCACACCGGCGAGGTGCCGGTGAGCAGGCCGATGGCGACGCCGGTGACGGCGACGTGGCCGATGCCGTCGCCCATGAGGGCGAGCCGGCGCTGGACCAGGAAGGTGCCGATCGCCGGGGCGGCGAGACCGGTGAGCAGGGCCGCGATCAGCGCCCGCTGCATGAACGGGAGCGCGAACAGCTCGGTGGCGCTCATCGGGCCTCGCCCGCGATCCGGTCGACGGGGGAGGCCACCCCGGGCACGTGGTCGGGCCGGGTGGCCCCGTTGCCGTGGTGATGGTGGTGCGTGTGCGGCTCTCCGAGCCAGGGCTGGTGCACCTCGTGGTCGCGCAGCGGCGCGCCGTCGTACACGACCCGGCCGTCGCGCATCACGACGGCGCGGTCGACGAGGCGGGCCAGCGGGCCGAGCTCGTGGGCGACGAGGACGATGGTCGCGCCCCGCTCCTTGAGCCGCGCGAGCGTGTCGGCGAGGACGTGCTGGTTGGGCAGGTCGACGCCGGCGGTGGGCTCGTCGAGGAAGAACAGCTCCGGCTCACCGGCGAGCGCGCGGGCGATGAGCACGCGCTGCTGCTGGCCGCCGGACAGGTTGCTCACCGCGTCGCGGCGGCGGTCGGCGAGGCCGACGATCTCGAGGGCCTCGAGGATCGCGGCCCGGTCGGCGCGCGACAGCGGGCGCAGCAGCCTGCGCCGGGTGAGCCGACCGGCGGCCACGACCTCCCAGACCGACGCCGGGACGCCGGCCGCCGCCGTGGCGCGCTGGGGCACGAAGCCGACCCGGAACCACTCGTCGTACGACGCCAGTGGGGTGCCGAACAGGCGGACCTCTCCCGCGACGAGCGGCCGGAGGCCGACCAGGGCACGCACGAGGGTGGACTTGCCCGAGCCGTTGGCGCCCATGAGCGCGACGAACTCGCCGGGCTCGACCGTGAGGTCGATCCCGCGCAGCACGGGCCGGCCGCCGAGGGCGACCGTCCCCTGACTGATGGAGACCGCGCTCGTCATCGGCACCCGTTGGCGGTCTGCAGGGCGGCCAGGTTGGACTTCATGAGGGAGAGGTAGTCCTCGCCCGCGGTCGCGTCGGACAGGCCCTCGATCGGGTCGAGGACGCCGTTGGTCAGGCCGAGGTCGGAGGCGATGCCCTCGCCGAGCGCGGGCTTGAGCGGCTCGCTGAACACCGTGGTGATGCCTTCCTCCTTGATCAGGTCCTGCAGCTCCCCGAGGACGGCGGCCGTCGGCTCGGCGTCGGGGGACAGGCCGACGATCGAGGCGATGTGGAGGCCGTACTTCTCGAGGTACCCGAACGCGTCGTGCGACACCACGATGGTGTCACGCTCGCAGTCGGCGAGGCCAGCGGCGTACGACGCGTCGAGGGCCTCGAGGTCCTTGCGCAGCGCCGCCGCGTTCTCCCGGTAGGTGTCGGCGTTGTCCTCGTCGAGGGAGGCGAGCTCGCCGGCGACCGCGTCGGCGACGTCGGCGACGCGCACCGGGTCCTGCCAGAAGTGCGGGTCGAGGCCACCGTGGTCGTGGTCGTGCTCGCCCTCCTCCTCGCCGGCGTGCTCCTCGTGCTCCTCGGCGGACTCGTCCACCGGCAGGAGGTCGGCCAGCGCGGCCACGTCGAGGGTGTCGCCCTGCGCGTTCTGCGCGATGGTGTCGTCGACCGCGGGCTGGAAGTCGGCCTCGTAGACGACGAGGTCGGCCTCGGCGACCTGGGCGGTCTTGGCGACGTCGAGCTCGAGGTCGTGCGGCTCCGATCCGGGGGAGGTCAGCAGCTCCACGTCGGCGCCGGTGCCCTCGGTGACCCGCTCGGTCAGCCAGGCCAGCGGGTAGAACGCCGCCGCGACGGTCGGGCCGCCCGAGCCGCCGCTCGCCTCGCCGCCACCCTCGCTGAACGCCGAGCAGCCGGAGGCGAGCAGGGCGGCGGTGGACAGGATCGCGAGGCCGGAAGTGAAGCGCATGAGAATCATTCTCATCTGCGCCGTGCTGCTGGTCAAGTCGGCGCGGAGTCCCGACGGCACGCGGCTCAGGTGAGCGTGCGGGCCAGCTCCCGGCCGACGGCCCGCAGCGGCTCGTCGGTACGACGGGCACGGCTCACCAGCAGTGCGCCCTCGACCGCGCTGACGACCAGTGCGGCCCGGTCGGCCGCCTGGTCGGCGGGCATGCCCCGCCCGCGCATCGCGTCGGCGAGCAGGCGCTCCCACTGCCCGAAGGCGGCCCCTGCGGCGTCCCGCGCGCCGGCCGCGTCGTCGGGGGCCAGAGCGCCCGCGGCGACCGGGCAGCCGGCCGCGAAGTCGCTGTCGAGGAGGACTCCGGACCAGTGGTCGACGAGCAGGTCGACGGTCGCCACCGGCTCGGCGCTGTCGACGAGCTCGCCGAGCAGCCGGGCGATGAAGTCGCCCGCGCGCCGGGTCGCCTCGCGGGCCAGCTCGTCCTTGCCGCCGGGGAAGTGGTGGTAGATCGAGCCCCGGGGCGCCTTGCTGTGTGCCACCACGTCGCGCAGCGAGGTCGCCGCGACGCCGCGCTCGCGGAAGAGCGCGATCGCACTGTCGACCATGGCGTCCCGGGGCGAGCGGGTGCTCACACTCGCTCCAGCCGGGCGGGCACGTACTTGTGCCACGGGGTGCCCGCGATCGGGTCGCGGTGGTGCAGCGAGGTGAGCTCGTTGGGTGCGACACCGGGCGTGCCGTCGGGGTGGGCGACGCCGAGGCCGTTGGGGAGCGAGACGTGCCCCTGCTGCAGCGTGTCGGTCACCTCCACGACCGCCACCGCGCTGCCGCGCTCGGTCACCACGCGCAACGAGTCGCCGTCGCGCACGCTCAGCGCCCAGGCGTCGTCGGTGCTGATCCGCAGCGCGCCGCCGGCGTCGCGGCGCCGCCAGGACGGGTCGCGGATGATCGTGTTGGCGGTGAAGGCCCGCCGCTCGCCCGCCGACAGGACGAACGGGAACTCCTCGGTCGTCCACGAGCTCTGCTCCGTCGCGAGGTCCCGCAGCCGGTCCAGCAGCTCGGGGATCTCGAGGGTGAAGCGACGGTCGGGTCGTCGTACGTAGTCCCACGCGTGGTCGTGGTCGTCGCGGGTGAAGACGACCGCCTCGCCGGTGAGGATCCGCTCGAAGAGCGCGTTGCCCGGCTCGAAGCCGGTGCCGGTGAAGCCGGCGCGGGCCACGGACGCCGGCTGGCTCATCGCGCACAGCTGCGCGACGCCCCACAGGGCGGCGGTGCCGCGTGCCTCGCCGAGCGTCGGCCCGAGGGTCTCGTGGAGCACGAAACCGGCCAGCCCCATCAGCCGGGGGTCGGCGCCGACTGCGGCGAAGAACGCATCGGCGTACGACGCCAGGCCGGCCGCGGCCGCCACGTGCAGCGGCTCCAGCGTGGCCTCGTCGACGACGCCGAGCGCACGCACGACGCGGGCGTAGATCTCCGGCTCCGGCAGGGTGCCGGGCAGCGGGTCCATCAACGGCGCGCGCAGGTGGAAGACGTTCTCCGGGAAGTCGACGTTGAAGAACGTGCACTCCCACTTCTCGAACTGGGTCGCCGCCGGCAGCACGTAGTCGGCCTCGAGTGCCGTCTCGGTCATCGCGATGTCGACCACCACGCTGAGGTCGAGCTTGCGCATCGCGCGGCGGAAGCCGGCCGAGTCCGCGAGCGAGTGGGCCGGGTTGACGCTGTCGACCCACATCGCCCGGAACCGGTCGGGGTGGTGGGTGTCGATCTCCTCGGCGATCGAGTTGCAGGGCACCAGTCCGGAGATGATCCGCGCACCGGTGACCGGGGTGACCTTCGAGCCCCCGCCGCCGGTGCCACCGGCGAGTGCGGCGAACGTCGAGTGCAGGAACATCCCGCCACGCTTGGCGAAGTTGCCGGTGAGGATCCACAGCATCTTGTTGAGGTACGAGCTCAGCGTGCTGTGCGGCGCCTGCTGGATCCCGAGGTCCTCGTAGGTGCACACGCTCTCCGCGGCAGCGATGCGTCGCGCCGTCGTCCGGATCAGCTCCTCGTCCACGCCGCAGCGCCGGGCGAAGTCGGCCACGTCGACCTCCCGGTACGCCGCCAGCACCGGATCGGCTCCGGTCGTGTGGTCGGCCACGAAGGCGTGGTCGAGGAGGTCCTCCTGCACGAGCACGGCGCCGAGTGCGGCGAGGCACCAGGCGTCGGTGCCGGGGCGGACCTGCAGGTGGATGTCCGCCATCGCGGCCGTCTCGCTGCGCCGCGGGTCGATGACGACCATCGTGCGGTGCGGGTCGGCGGCCATCTCCTTGAGCACCGGCCGGGCGCGCGGGAAGGAGTGCGACTGCCAGGGGTTCTTGCCGACGAAGACGACGACCTCGGCGTGCTCGAAGTCGCCCTTCGTGTGGCCGCCGTAGAGCCGCCCGTCGACGTACATCTCGCCGGTCTTCTCCTGCGCGAGCGCGTTGGAGCGGTAGCGCACGCCGAGCGCGGCCTGCAGCGCCTGCCCGTAGCCGCCGCCGAGGTGGTTGCCCTGCCCGCCGCCGCCGTAGAAGAAGATCTTGTCGCCGCCGTGCTCGTCGCGGATGGCCGCGAGCCGCTGGGTGATCTCGGAGATCGCGGTGTCCCAGTCGATCTCCTCGTACGTGCCGTCGGCACGGCGCCGCAGCGGCGACGTCAGCCGGGGCGTGCCGTTCTGGTAGCGGTCCAGGCGCAGCGGCTTCTCGCAGGTGTAGCCCGCGGAGGAGGGGTGGGACTTGTCGCCGCGGATCCTCAGCAGCTGCCGGTCCGCGACCTGCACCTCGATCCCGCAGTTGCACTCGCAGAGGATGCAGGCGCTCTTCTGCCAGGTGGGCGTGGTGGTCATCGTCGGCTCCTGTCGGAGAGGGTTATGACAGGTGTCATAGTCCGGGCCGGCGGGGCCCGCGTCAAGGCCCGCGCCGTGCCGTAGGGTCCGGCTCGTGCTCGTCGTCAACCGGTTCCGCGAGGCCGCGGACCCCACCTCCCTCCGCGCCGACCTGGAGCTCGTGCACGGGCTGCTCGCCGGCAAGCCCGGGTACGTCGACGGCTGGATCGGCCGCAACCTCGACGACCCCGACCTGTGGACGCTGACCACGCGCTGGGAGCACGTCGGGGCCTACCGGAGGGCCCTGTCGTCGTACGAGCTCAAGCTGCAGATGCCCGTGCTGATGCGGGCCATCGACGAGCCGAGCGCCTACGAGGTCGTCGAGCCGAATACCGTGCTGAACGTGGCCGAGCCTCGCGTAACCTAGGGACCTGCTCCGCGAGTTCAGACAAACCACGCCCGACAGCCAGCCGGGCTCGTCCCATAAGAAGGAACCCCCAGTGGCCAAGCCGCCCCCGTCCACCGTCGACCACGTCGTCTCCCTCGCGAAGCGCCGAGGCTTCGTCTACCCCTGCGGAGAGATCTACGGCGGCACCCGTTCGGCCTGGGACTACGGCCCGCTCGGCGTGGAGTTGAAGGAGAACATCAAGCGCCAGTGGTGGCGCTCGATGGTGCAGAGCCGCGACGACGTCGTCGGCCTCGACTCCAGCGTGATCCTCCCGCGCCAGACCTGGGAGGCCTCCGGCCACGTCGCGACCTTCACCGACCCGCTGACCGAGTGCCAGTCCTGCCACAAGCGGTTCCGCGCCGACCACCTGCAGGAAGCGGTGGCGGAGAAGAAGGGGATCGCCGACCCCGACGACGTGCCGATGTCGGAGATCGCGTGCCCCAACTGCGGCACCCGTGGCGCCTGGACCGAGCCGCGCCAGTTCTCCGGCCTGCTCAAGACCTACCTCGGTGTCATCGAGGACGAGTCGGGCCTGCACTACCTGCGTCCGGAGACCGCCCAGGGCATCTTCCTCAACTTCGCCAACGTGGTGACCTCGCAGCGGATGAAGCCCCCGTTCGGCATCGCCCAGATCGGCAAGAGCTTCCGCAACGAGATCACGCCGGGCAACTTCATCTTCCGCACCCGCGAGTTCGAGCAGATGGAGATGGAGTTCTTCGTCAAGCCGGGCGAGGACGAGGAGTGGCACCAGTACTGGATCGACACCCGGACCCAGTGGTACACCGACCTCGGCATCAACCCCGACAACCTGCGTCACTACGAGCACGCGAAGGAGAAGCTGTCGCACTACTCGAAGCGCACCGTCGACATCGAGTACCGCTTCAACTTCGCCGGCTCCGAGTGGGGTGAGCTCGAGGGCATCGCCAACCGCACCGACTTCGACCTGTCGACCCACGCGGAGCACTCCGGCAAGGACCTGTCGTACTTCGACCAGGCCAACAACACCCGCTACGTGCCCTACGTCATCGAGCCGGCAGCCGGCCTCTCGCGCAGCCTGATGACCTTCCTCGTCGACGCCTACGCCGAGGACGAGGCGCCCAACACCAAGGGCGGCGTCGACAAGCGCACCGTGCTGCGCCTCGACCCGCGCCTGTCGCCGGTCAAGGTCGCGGTGCTGCCGCTGAGCCGCAACGAGGACCTCACGCCCAAGGCCCGCGCCGTCGCGACGGAGCTCCGCGCGCTGTGGAACGTCGAGTTCGACGACTCCGGCGCGATCGGCAAGCGGTACCGACGCCAGGACGAGATCGGTACGCCGTACTGCGTCACGGTCGACTTCGACACCCTCGACGACCAGGCCGTGACCGTCCGTGACCGGGACTCCATGTCCCAGGAGCGGGTGGCGCTCGACAAGCTCACCACCTACTTCGCCGAGCGGCTCGTCGGATGCTGAGCGGCCGCGCCCGGCGTGCCCGCCTGGTCACCGTGGGCCTCGCGCTCGTCGTGGCCGGCGGGCTGGCCGGGTGCGGCTCCGACGACGGCAAGGGCGACGCGGACGAGTCCGCGTCGCCGAGCCCGTCGGCGACGTCGACCGGCCCGGCGCCGTACCTCCCCGTGCCGGAGGGCGTGACCCTCACCGAGCCGGGCACCGCGCTCGACCTCGGCGAGGAGGGCGTGATCGCCTTCGAGCGACGCCAGGACGAGATCGGCGTGCTCGCGGTGGTCGTCGAGAGGATCGAGCGCACGTCCTTCCAGGAGTCCTTCCCGGGATGGAACGTCGACGACACGACGGCCGCCCGGACCCCGTACTTCGTGCGGGTGAAGGTCACCAACGTCGGTGACACCGACCTCGGCGGCCTGCGCCTCGACAACGTGCTGTGGGCCGACGACGGCAGCAACCTCGAGGCGCCCAACTACTACACGGCCGCCCAGCTGCCCGCGTGCCACGGGGCGGCGCTGCCGGCGTCCTTCGCGACGGCCGCCACCGCCGAGCTGTGCCAGGTCTACTTCATCGCCCCGGCGCACGCCTTCGAGAGCGTGGCCTTCCCGCCGTACGGCGGCCTGGACGCCGTCACGTGGAGCGGCACGATCAGCAAGGTGACCAAGCCCGCCAAGCCCGGCAAGGGTGACAGGAAGGGCGGCAAGGCGAAGCCGTCGGCCACACCGTCCGGCAGCGCCACGCCCTCGGGCAGCGCCACTCCCTCCGGTACGGCGACCGGCTCGCCTTCCGCGTCGTGACCGGCCTGCTCCTCGGCTCGCTCCAGGTGCCCACGCCCGTCGTGCTGGCGCCGATGGCGGGGATCACCAACGCGGCGTACCGACGGCTGTGCGCCGAGCACGGCGCCGGCCTCTACGTCTGCGAGATGATCACCAGCCGCGGCCTCGTCGAGGGCGACGAGACGACCAAGCGGATGCTGGTCTTCGACGAGTTCGAGACGGTGCGCTCGGTGCAGCTCTACGGCACCGACCCGACCTATGTCGGCCAGGCCACGAAGATCCTCTGCGAGGAGTACGGCGTCGCGCACGTCGACCTCAACTTCGGCTGCCCCGTCCCCAAGGTCACCCGCAAGGGCGGTGGCGGCGCGCTGCCGTGGAAGCGCAACCTGCTCGGCCGGATCCTCGAGGAGGCCGTCGCCGCGGCCGCGCCGTACGACGTCCCGGTCACCATGAAGACCCGCAAGGGCCTCGACGACGACCACCTGACCTACCTCGACGCGGGACGGATCGCGCAGGAGAGCGGCGTCGCGGCGATCGCCCTGCACGGGCGTACCGTCGCGCAGGCCTACTCGGGCCAGGCCGACTGGGACGCGATTGCCGAGCTCGTCGCGCACGTCGACATCCCGGTCCTGGGCAACGGCGACATCTGGGAGGCCTCCGACGCGGTGCGGATGGTCGAGGAGACCGGAGCCGCGGGCGTCGTCGTCGGACGCGGCTGCCTCGGCCGTCCGTGGCTGTTCCGTGACCTCGCCGCCGCCTTCGCCGGGAACGGCGCCGGGGAGACCACCCTGCCGACCCTCGGCGAGGTGCGCACGATGATGCGCCGGCACGCCGAGCTGCTCTGCGAGCACATGGGGGAGGAGCGTGGCTGCAAGGAGTTCCGCAAGCACGTCACGTGGTACCTCAAGGGCTTCCGTGCCGGCGGTGAGCTGCGCCGGTCCCTCGGCCTGGTGGACTCGCTGGCGGCGCTGGACGACCTGCTCGCCGTACTCGACCCCGACGAGCCGTTCCCGGCCTCCGAGCTCGGCGCGCCGCGCGGACGACAGGGTGCACCGCGCCACAAGGTGGTCCTCCCGGAGGGCTGGCTCGACGACACCGACGGCCTCGGTGAAGGCGGTTGCGGCCTCCTGGAGGACGTCGACGAGACCACCGGTGGGTGACCGGACTCACGCCGGAGAACCCTTGGCGAATTGATTGAACACTTGACCTGTGTGCTTCACTCACACGATGCTCTGGCTCCGGCTAGGGTCCTCGGGATGCATCTGTAAGCGACAGCAAAGGAATCAGCGCGTGGCCAGCAGCCACAAGCGGGAAACCGCGCGACGTACACCCCGAGCCGCCGTCCTGGCCGGCTCGCTGGCCGTCCTGGCGACCGGTGCAGCCGTGTCCGCCGGAGTGATGAGCTCCCCGGCCCCCGACAACACCCTGATGGCGATCGACGCCAGCGCCCCGGTGGCCGGCTCCGTGCAGGACGCCGCCCGTGAGGACCTGCCGGTCCTCTCCCGCAGCAGCGACCGCTCCGCCGACGCCATCGGTTCCCGGGTCGACCGCCTCCTGTCCACGCGCGCGACCGCCAAGGCCGTCGCCGCTGCCGACACCAAGCGGTGGACCACCGACGCCCTCAACCTGTGGACGCGTCCCGACAAGGCCGGCAAGAAGGTCGGCGAGATCGACGAGGGCGAGAAGGTCCTCGTCACCGGCCGCAAGTACGGCGAGCGGGTCGAGATCGTCCTGAAGGGCACGTCGCGCTGGGTGACCGCCGGCCACCTCTCCGACGAGAAGCCGCTGAGCATCGCAGCTTCCTGCACCAACGGCACCAGCGTGCCCGCCGGTGTCAGCCCGAACATCAAGAAGGTCCACCAGGCCGTCTGCGCCAACTTCCCCGAGGTGACCACCTACGGCACCTTCCGGGGCGACGGCGAGCACGCCCAGGGCATCGCGGTCGACATCATGACCTCGGGTGCCCGCGGCTGGGAGATCGCGGAGTTCGTCCGCGCCAACTACGCCGCGCTGGGCGTCAGCTACGTCATCTACTCGCAGAAGATCTGGTCGGTCGAGCGCTCCGGCGAGGGCTGGCGGGGCATGTCGGACCGTGGTTCGACGACCGCCAACCACTACGACCACGTTCACGTCACGACGTACTGACCCTCACCAGAGCTCGAACGCCGACGTCTGCAGCACGAGGCAGGTCGCGAGCATCCAGCAGGCAGCGACCGCGGTGCACAGGCCGAGCAGCTGATCGGTGCCCTTGGGCGACGGGCCGGGAGCGGCGACGACGCGCCAGGCGCTGAGTCCGACGGCGATCGCGAAGACCGCCGCGGCCTGTCCGAGCTCGATGATGTGCATGACCTGCCCCCCGTCGTACTGCCGCTTCGTTGGGGGATCAACGAACGAGGCGCGCTGGGGCGACGGGCGGGCAGCCCGTTTCCCTCAGGCGTCGGTCCAGTGGTCGAGCGGGTTCCGTGCCGGCTGGTTGCGCACCTCGGCCAGCACGGCGTCCGCGTCGTGCTGGTTCTTCCGCGTGGACGCCGCGAGGAGGGCCTCCTCGCCCTGCTCCGGGGTGAGGGTCGGAGGGATCACGAGGATCCGGAGACGGCTCCGGTCGGTGAGGGTGACGGTCATCAGGTGCGTGTCGTCGCCCGGGAAGGAACCGACCTTCACATAGCCACGCGCGACGGGGACCCGCCGCGGCGAGGGATCCCAGTCGGGCGGTGAGAAGAGGGCCCGCGCCACGCGGCCCCGGTCCTTGGGGAAGTGGTCGACGAGGTCGGCCAGCTCGACGGCGAGGTCACGGCTCTGGGGCCACCAGCCCCCGTCGAGGGCGTTGCGCGGATCGGGGTCGGCGAGGTGGACCCGGAGGGGGAGCCTCGCGCCGGGGGCGCTCGGCGGGATGGGAATGTTCGACGTCGTCATGACGTCCGCCTCTCGGCCGGTTCTGGCGTCCGGATGGATCCCTGGTACCGGCCCTTCACCACCACCCTACTCCTGCGCCACAGGCTCCTCGCCGGCCCAGCTGACACCGAGCAGGACGATGCCGGCTCCGGTCACCCGGATCAGGACCAGCCCGCTGCCGCGACTGGCCGGGAGGAAGCCGACCTTGATGCGTCCGTGCCGCGTGTAGATCTCGGGAGCGACGACCTCCCAGTCGGGTGGCGCGTAGACCAGACGGTCGATCCGGCCGCGGCCGATCGGGAACCCGTCGACCAGGTGGGCGGCCTCGAGCGTCAGGTCACGGCTGTACGGCGCCCACCACCCGCCGAGGTGCCCCTCCTCGAACTGCGGCATCAACTGCAGCCGCAACGCGCCGTACGGCTCGGCGTGGCGATGGGGGTAGGGCGACTTGCGGGCACTCATGGTGCCGCCTCTCGTGACGGCCGCGGACGTCGGATGCGGATGCAGCCTGGTGTCGACCTGCTCCGATCCTACGCTGCCGCTGTCGGCGCTCTCGTCCAGACTGGCCCGCGAACCGCTCCCGGACATTCGACGTGAGGACGCTGCCATGGCCGACGTACTGCTCTTCCACCACATCCAGGGCCTGACCGACGGCGTGCGCTCCTTCGCCGACGAGCTCGCGCGGGCGGGGCACACCGTGCACACGCCCGACCTCTTCGACGGGCGCACGTTCGCCTCGATCGAGGAGGGTTTCGCCTTCGCCCGCGAGGTCGGCTTCGACACGGTCCGGGCGCGCGGCGTCGACGTGGCCGAGGGGTTGGGCCCTGAGCTCGTGTACGCCGGGTTCTCGTTCGGCGTCACGATCGCGCAGCAGCTGGCCCAGACCCGGCCCGGCGCCCGCGGTGCGCTGCTCCTGTACTCGTGCCTGCCCGTGAGCGAGTTCGGGGAGGCCTGGCCCGCGGGGGTCCCGGTGCAGGTGCACGGCAAGGAGGGCGACGAGTTCTTCGACGAGGACCTGCCGGCCGCCCGCGAGCTGGCCGCGTCCACGGCCGATGCGGAGCTTTTCGTCTACCCGGGCGACCAGCACCTCTTCGCGGACTCCTCGCTCGACGCCTGGGACCCCGAGGCGGCCGCACTGCTGATGGAGCGGATCAAGGCGTTCCTCGCAGCGGTGTGACCTCGAGGCTCCTCGTCGGCAGGGCGCACCGCCACGCCCTCCGGTTGTCCTGTCGATAGGGTCGCGGGCGTGGACCAGGTCGAGCGGCTGTACGACGCAGCGGCCCGCGAGCGGATCGTCCCCGAGCCGCCCAAGCGGGTCGAGGCGCCCGAGCGGCTGCCGTTCGAGCGCGACCGTGCCCGCGTCGTCCATGCCGCCTCGTCGCGCCGGCTCGCCGCGAAGACCCAGGTCGTCGGCCCGCAGAGCGACGACTTCGTCCGCAACCGGCTGACCCACAGCCTCGAGGTCGCCCAGATCGCCCGTGACCTCTCCCGTGCGCTGGGCACCCATCCCGACATCACCGAGACCGCCGCCCTCGCGCACGACCTCGGTCACCCGCCGTTCGGGCACAACGGCGAGCGGGCGCTGGCCGTGCTGGCCGCCGACTGCGGCGGGTTCGAGGGCAACGCCCAGACCTTGCGGCTGCTGACCCGGCTGGAGGCGAAGACGGCCGACGCCGCGGGGGAGTCGGTCGGCCTCAACCTGACGCGGGCGACGCTCGACGCCTGCACGAAGTACCCCTGGGGTCGCGACGAGGCCGGCCCGGACGGCAAGTTCGGTGTGTACGACGCCGACCGCGCCGCGTTCGACTGGCTGCGCCGCGGAGCGCCGGCCGCCCGCAGGTGCGTCGAGGCGCAGGTGATGGACCTCGCCGACGACGTGGCCTACTCCGTCCACGACGTCGAGGACGGGGTCGTCGCCGGCAAGGTCGACCTCACCCGCCTCGAACCCGCGGCCGTGTGGGAGACGGTGCGGGCGTGGTACCTCCCCGATGCGACCGACGACGCCCTCGACGAGGTCCTCGCCGGGTTGCGGGCCGTCGGCAGCTGGCCCGGCTCGTCGTACGACGGCAGGCGGGCCTCGCTCGCCGCGTTGAAGAACCTCACCAGCGACCTGATCGGACGCTTCTGCGGCGCGGTGCAGGAGGCCACCTTCGCGGCGGCCCCGGGGCCGTTCGCGCGCTATTCGGCCGACCTCGTCGTGCCGAGCGAGACCTGGGCCGAGATCACCGTGCTGAAGGGCATCGCTGCCCACTACGTCATGCAGGACGCGAGCCGGGTGGCGCTCCAGGTGCGCCAGCGCGAGCTGCTCGCGGAGCTGGTCGAGGTCCTGCTCCGCGAGGAGGGGTCCGGGCTCGACGCGACCTTCGCGGCGGACTGGGCCGACGCCCCCGACGACGCCGCCCGCACCCGGGTGGTCATCGACCAGGTCGCCTCGCTGACCGACGCGAGCGCCGTCGCCTGGCACCAGCGACTGTCGACCTGATCGGTGGTCGAGGAGGTCGCGCACCGACTGGTGGTCGAGGAGGTCGCGCAGCGACCGTCACGAGACCCGGTGCCCCGGTCCGCAGGCCGGTGCCGGCGATCCCGCACGTGACGGGCTCGGTTCCCGTGACGCGGGGGCGGTCAAAAACGACCGACCGGCCACGACCCGGAGGTCGTGGCCGGTCAGTGCCGACAAGCGGGAGTCGGGAGAGGGTCAGCCGGTGACCGGGACGTGCGACTCGACCGGGGTCGGGGTCGGCGCGTCGGACGGGTCGGTCTCCTCGTCGCTGGTGACCTCGCCACAGGTGGCGGAGGCCACGACCAGGTCGACCTGGCCCAGCAGGTTCACGTGCAGCGCGTTGACGGTGAAGGTGCCGTCGGCGTTGGCGATCTGCTCGTTGGCGGTGATGGTGAGCAGGCCGGGGATCTCGACCTTGGCGTTCGGCTCGTCCACGTCGATGTCGACGGGCAGGCCGAGGGCGCTGAGGTCGGTGATCGTGGTCGTGCCCGTGTCACCGGTGCACTCGGCGATGACGGCGTCGGCGCCGACCAGCTGGTCGTCCCCGGCGAGAACGTCGCAGAGGCCGCCGAGCTGCAGGCTGGTCAGCTCGGACAGGTCGAGCGCACCGAGCAGGCTCAGGTCGAGCGGGGTGCCGTCGGTGGCGTCGCTGATCTGGTCGAGCAGGCCGCCGATCTGCGGGAGCAGGGTGCCGAGCAGCGCGTCGTCGATCGCCCCGGTGACCGGGTCGAGCGCACCCGCGAGGGTGTCGCACGCGGCGCCGAGCTGGTCGGTGAGCGCGGCCGGGAGCGCGGCCAGGAGGCCGTCGCCCACGCCGAGGTCAGTGACGCTCGACTCCGCCTTGACGTTCTCGGCACTGACGTTGATGACGCCGCCGCTGGCGACCGGGTTGTCCGGCAGGCCGATCAGCGAGTCGGTGACGAGCGTGCCGTCCGTCGACTCCACCGCGATCGTGTCCTCGCCGATCACCGCGTTGTCCGCGATGCTCAGCGCGAGGCCGTAGGCGGACGACGGCTCACCGGCAGCGATGGCACTGCCGCCTCCGAGCACGGCGAACGACGCGGCCCCCGTCACCAGCACGACCGCGCCGGCGGCCGAGGCCAGGGTCCTTGTCTTCTTCATGGGTTTCCCTTCATCTTCATCTTGTCGGCAGAGCGAGTCTGGGGGTTCCGGTCAGGCCTTGTCGACCATCACGGGAGTTCCTGTCGGGATCGTGCGGAGCAGGGCGAGTGCGTCATCGGGCACCCGCACGCATCCGTGGCTCACGGACTGGCCGAACACCGAGGGGTCCGTCCAGCCGTGCAGGGCGACCGTCCCGGGGCCGCCGCCGTACGAGTCGAGCGTGTCGCTGTGGCTGCCCAGCGGCAGGATCACGGGGGAGAACGGCTGCTGCTCGTCGGTGATCTGACCGAGCACGAAGGTGCGCCCGGTCGGCGTGGGCGTGGCAGGCGCACCGATGGCCACCGACCAGGTCCCGACCCGCCGGCCGTTCTCGATGAGCTCCAGCTCGTGCGCTCCGAGGTGCACCTTGACCAGGAACCGGCTGTGCGCCTCCTGCACGTCGCCCGAGCGCAGCCAGCCGGTCGAGCCGTTCGGCTTCGACGGCAGCAGGACCTGCACCCAGTCGCGGTTGCGGGTGATGACCGGCAGCCAGGTGTCGCCGAACTGTCTCGGCGCGATCTTGGCGAACGCCGAGCCGTCCGGTTCGTCGTACAGCGGCAGCATCCGCTTCGGGTGCACCACGGTGCCCTTCGGCACCTTCGTGGGACGCGGGTCCCTCGGCGCGGCCTTGATCGTCGTCTTGGTGGAGCTGGCGCGGAGCTTGCTCAGGTCGACCTTCTCGGAGGCCGTCGTCGGCGGCTCCGCCGGGGAGGGGTCCTTGTCGTCGGAGTCGCGGAAGACCACGAAGAGGACCGCGATCACGAGGAGCGCGACGACGACCGGGACGGCTGACGTCGCGCGTGAGCGCGCAGACGACTGCACCATGCTCGGTCCCTCCCCGAATGCCCATTACTGGCTCCCACTGTCCCGGTTCCCACACCGCTCCCGTGTGGGAAACGAACCACTGGGACGTAGGTCACGCCAGAATATCGATCGGTTCGCTGCAGTTGGTGGACCGTCTCCGGGAATGGACTCCGCGACGAGCCCTGGGGACGGACCGCAGGCACCCCGAGGGCCCGTCAGTAGGATTCCCTGCATGGCTGGCCGGATCCGTGACGAGGACATCGCCGCGGTCCGGGAACGGGTGCGGATCGACGAGGTGGTGTCCGGCTACGTCACGCTCCGCAACGCCGGCGGCGGCTCGATGAAGGGCCTGTGTCCCTTCCACGACGAGAAGTCGCCCTCCTTCCACGTGACACCCAGCCGCGGCTTCTTCCACTGCTTCGGCTGCCAGGAGGGCGGCGACGTCTTCACCTTCCTGATGAAGATCGACGGGCTCAGCTTCAGCGAGGCCGTCGAGCGGATGGCGGACAAGTACGGCATCCAGCTGCGCCGCGACGAGAGCGGGTACGACGACCGTCCGAAGGGCCCCCAGCGGCGTCGCCTGGTCGAGGCGCACGCGGTCGCGCAGGAGTTCTACGCCGAGCAGCTGGGCACCCCGGACGCCCTGCAGGCGCGGCAGTTCCTCGCCGAGCGCGGCTTCGACCAGAACGCCGCGCTCCACTTCGGGGTCGGCTTCGCGCCCCGCGACGGGGACGCGCTGTGGCGCCACCTCAGCGGCCGCAAGTTCACCTCGGAGGAGGCGATCGCGGCCGGCCTGGTGGCGATGGGCCGCTCGACGTACGACAAGTTCCGCGGCCGGCTGCTGTGGCCGATCCGGGAGACCAACGGCGACACGATCGGCTTCGGCGCCCGCCGGATCTTCGACGACGACCGGATCGAGGCGAAGTACCTCAACACCGGCGAGACGGCGATCTACAAGAAGAGCCACGTCCTCTACGGCATCGACCTCGCCCGCAAGCCGATCGCGCTCAGCTCGCAGGCGGTCATCGTCGAGGGCTACACCGACGTCATGGCCTGCCACCTCGCCGGTGTCACCACCGCCGTCGCCACCTGCGGCACCGCCTTCGGCGACGACCATGCCCGCGTGCTGCGCCGCTTCCTCGACGACCACGCCGAGCTGCGCAGCGAGGTCGTCTTCACCTTCGACGGCGACGAGGCCGGCCAGAAGGCCGCGCTGCGCACGTTCGAGGGCGACCAGCGCTTCGTCGCCCAGACCTATGTCGCGGTCGCCCCCGAGGGCATGGACCCGTGCGAGCTGCGGATCAAGGAGGGCGACGCCGCGGTCCGCGAACTCGTGGCCACCCGCCGCCCGCTGTACCGCTTCGTGCTGGACAACGTCGTCGGCCGCTACGACCTCGACCGGGCCGACAGCCGGGTCGACGCGCTGCGCGCCGGTGCCCGCCTGGTCGCCAGTGTGCGCGACAGGTCGAAGGTCGACGCGTTCGCCCGCGAGCTCGCCGGCATGGTCGGTGTCGACATCGAGCAGGCCCGCTCCGAGGTACGCCGAGCGGCCGCTCGCGGCCCCGAGCCCGACCGCAGCGCGGCGCGCGATCGTCGTACCCCCGCGGCGCCGGAGGTGCCGGCCCCGCGCAGCAACGTCCCCGACCTGCGCGACCCGCGCTTCGGCATCGAGCGCGAGACCCTCAAGCTGGTGCTGCAGCACCCGATCACCATCGGCCGGACCAGTGCCGACATCGGGGCCAACGACTTCACCCACCCGACCTACCGTGCGGTGTGGGAGTTGGTCGCGGCCGCCGGTGGCGTCGCGGCCGGGCAGAACGACCCGGGCTGGGTGAGCCGGGTGCGCGACGGCGCGACGGACGCGGCGCTGTCGTCGACGATCAGCGCGCTCGCCGTCGAGCCGATCCCGGTCAACAAGGACATCGACGCCGGCTACGTCGCCACCCACCTGTTCCGGCTCCAGGAGCTGACCGCGCTGCGTCGGATCGACGAGGTGAAGTCCCGCCTGCAGCGCACCAACCCGGTCGAGAACGAGACCGAGTTCAACCGCAT
>DATLIG010000142.1:0-42139 GCA_035539555.1 Nocardioides sp.
CCCCGGCTCCGGCCGCGCCCGCCACCCCGGCGATCAGCCTCGAGAAGAAGCGCGTCGTCGACCTCGAGAAGAAGCTCTCGGGCAAGGGCGACACCGCGATGCTCTCGCTGGTCAAGAGCGCCGGCGTCTCGCTGGAGAAGAAGGGCCTCTCCGAGCACACCGCCCGGGTGGCCCTCGTCCTCGACATCTCGGGCTCGATGTCCTCGCGCTACTCCAAGGGTCTCGTGCAGCGCCTCGCCGAGCGGGTGCTCGCGCTCGGCCTGCGCTTCGACGACGACGGCGCCGTCGACGTCTTCCTCTTCGGCAACGCCGTGCACCAGCCCGAGCCGCTGACGCTCGACGGCTACCAGCAGTACGTCAAGGGCATCACCCGGCAGTACAAGCTCGAGTACGCCACCAAGTACGGCGCCGCGATGTCCGCGATCCGCAAGCACTACTTCGGGCACTCCGGCGACCGTGGCGAGCCGGTGCCGGACACGACGCCGGTCTACGTCATGTTCATCACCGACGGGGCGCCGACCGACAAGGCCGTCGCGACCAAGCAGATCCGCTCGGCGTCGTACGAGCCGATCTTCTGGCAGTTCCTCGGGATCGGGTCGGACAAGTTCGAGTACCTCCAGCGGCTCGACGACCTCGACAACCGCTACACCGACAACGCGGACTTCTTCGCCGTCACCGACGACGAGCTGATCGGGCGCAACCCGATCAGCGACGACGCGCTGTTCGAGCGGCTGATGACGGAGTACCCCGACTGGCTGCGCCGGGCGCGCGGCAACGGCCTGCTGCACTGACCGTCCGCTTCGAGGAGCTGCTCACCGCCCGGCGAGCAGCTCCGCCAGGTGCTTCGGTGCCGCGGTCGGCGCGAGCTCGTCGAGCTGGGTGCGGCACGAGAAGCCGTCGGCCAGCACAACCGCGCCCTCCGGCGCCTGCCGCACGGCGGGCAGCAGGTTGGCCTCGGCGACGGCGAGCGACACCTCGTAGTGCCCCTGCTCGACCCCGAAGTTGCCGGCCATGCCGCAGCATCCGGCGACGGCCTGGACCGCCGCTCCCGCGCGGACGAGCAGCGCCTTGTCGGTCTCCCAGCCCATCACCGCGTGGTGGTGGCAGTGCGGCTGCGCGACCACGGTGACGCCGGACAGGTCGGGCGGGGTCCAGCCGTCGGTGCGGGTGAGCAGCTCGGCCAGGGTGACCGTGGCGGCCGCCACCGCCGCGGCGTCCTCGCCGGGGACCAGCTCGGTGAGCTCGTGGCGCAGGACGGCCGTGCACGAGGGCTCGATGCCGACGACCGGCAGCCCGGCCCTCGCGTCGGCCGCGAGCGCGTCGACCATCGAGCGCAACCGCCTGGCCGCTCCGTCGAGCTGGCCGGTGCTGATCCAGGGCAGGCCGCAGCACTCCTGGTGCCGCGTGATCCTCGGCGCGTAGCCGGCGTCGCGGAGCACCGCTGCGGCCGCGTCGGCGACGTGCGGCGCGAAGTGGTTGGTGAAGGAGTCGACGAAGAGCACGACCGGGGTGCCGGTCTGGTCCGCGGGTGCGGAGAAGGTACGACGGAAGGTGCGCCGCGCGAACGCCGGCATCCGCCGCCGGGTGTCCACGCCCGAGGCCTTGAGGGCCAGCGTGCGGACCCAGCCGACGTCCATCGACCTGTTGGCCAGGCGCGGGGTCAGCGACCCGACCTTCGCCCACCGCGGGAGCCAGCCGACGACGTAGTGGCTGCGCGGGCGGATCCTGCGCTTGTAGGTCTGGTGGAGCACCTCGGCCTTGTAGCTCGCCATGTCGGTGCCGGTGGGGCAGTCCGATGCGCAGCCCTTGCAGGACAGGCAGAGGTCGAGCGCCTCGTGCACCGCGGGCGAGCTCCACGAGATGCCGCTGTCGCCGTTGACGATCTCCTGCAGCAGTCGCGCGCGGCCGCGGGTGGAGTGGATCTCCTCCTTCGTCGCCTGGTACGACGGGCACATCACCCCGCCCGAGCCGCTGTTGTCGGCGCGGCACTTGCCGACACCGGTGCAGCGGTGCACGGCCTGGCCGAAGTCGCCGCCGTCGCTCGCGTAGGCCATCGCCAAGCCCTTGGTCAGCTTCGCCGTCGAGGTGTAGCGCAGGTCCGCCGTGAGTGGTGCGGCGTCGACGATGATGCCCGGGTTGAGCAGGTCGTCGGGGTCGAAGGCCTTCTTCACGCTGGACATCAGCGCCAGCGCGGCCGGCGAGTACATCCGCGGCAGCAGCTCGCTGCGGGCCCGGCCGTCGCCGTGCTCGCCGGACAGCGAGCCTCCCAGCGAGGAGACCAGGTCGGCGGCGTCCTCGACGAACGCGCGGTAGCGGTCCGGCCCGTCGGGGGAGTCGAAGGCGAAGTCCATCCGGACGTGGACGCAGCCCTCGCCGAAGTGCCCGAAGGGCATCGCCGTCAGGCCGTGCTCGTCGAGGAGCTCGTCGAAGCTGGTCAGGTAGGTGCCCAAGCGGTCCGGGGGCACGGCGGCGTCCTCCCAGCCTGCCCACGCCGGGCGTCCTGAGGGGGCCCGGCCCGCCAGCCCGGCCCCGTCGGCGCGGATCTTCCAGAGCCGGTCGGCGGTGCGGGGGTCGTCGACGACCAGCGCCGAGACACCGAGGCCGGCGGCCGCCAGCAGGTCCGCCCGGCGTCGTACGTCGTCGGGGTCGGTGCCGGACAGCTCGACGAACATCCACGCGTCACCGGCCGGCAGCGGCGGGACCGCGCCGGGCCCGCGGCGCTCGAGGATGACGTCGACGATGCGGCGGTCGATGCCCTCGCAGGCGGACGGCTCGAAGGCCAGCACCTCGGGTGTCGCGTGGCCGGCGGTCGGGAAGTCGGGGAAGCCGAGCACGATCATCAGCGAGCTCGGGGGGTTGCGGACCAGCCGGACCGTCGCCTCGGTGAGCACGGCGAGCGTGCCCTCGGAGCCGACCAGGGCTCGCGTGGGGTTGAACCGCTCGGGCAGCAGGTGCTCGACGGCGAGGCCGGAGACGTGCCGGCCGAAGGTGCCGAACTCGGTGCGCGCCGTCGCCAGGTCCTTCGCGACGATCTGCTCGACCCTCGTGAGGACGTCGGTGTCGGCGGACCAGCCGTCCGGCCCGGTGACCAGCTCGGTGCCGTCGGCCAGCAGGCCGCGCAGCCCGAGGGTGTTGTGCGAGGTGCGGCCGAAGGCCAGCGACCGCGCGCCGCAGGCGTCGTTGCCGATCATCCCGCCGATCGTGCAGCGGGTGCTCGTCGACGGGTCCGGCCCGAACTTCAGCCCGTGCGCGGCCACGGCCTTCTGCAGCTGCGCCTGTACGACGCCCGGCTGGACCACCGCGGTCTGCGCCTCGACGTCCACGGACAGCACCTGGTTCAGGTGGCGGCTGAAGTCGAGCACGATGCCCGTGCCGATCGCGTTGCCCGCGACCGACGTACCGGCACCGCGGGCGGTGATCGGGACACCCAGTTCGCGGGCGGCGGTGAGGGTGGCGCGCACGTCGTCGGTGGAGTGCGGGAACACGACCGCCGCGGGCGGGACGCGGTAGAGCGAGGCGTCGGAGGAGTACGCGGCGAGGACGGCCGCGTCGGCGCTGACGTCGGTTGCTCCGTGCCGCCGGATCTCGGAAGCGATCTGGGAGGAGGGGCCGGGCACGGAGCGAAATCTATCGGGTGCCGAGGGGACTACGCTCCGCAGCATGACTGACGAGAAGCGGTTCACCGTCGCCCGCGACGGCCACGTCGCCACCGTCGGCCTCGCCGGCCCGGGCGGCAAGGCCGTGATGGACGAGCGGTTCTTCGGTGAGCTCGCCGAGACCTTCGCGGCGCTCGACGCCGACGCCGACATCCGCGCCATCGTCGTGGCCGGGGCCGGACCGCACTTCTCGTTCGGCCTCGACCTCGGTGCCGCGGCGGCGACCTTCGCCCCGCTGCGGACCGCGACCGACGCCGGTGCGCGCCAGGAGCTGCTCGCCCTGATCCGGCGCTGGCAGGGCGCGCTCGACGTGGTGGCCGGTGTTCGCAAGCCGACCGTCGCGGCCGTCACCGGCTGGTGCATCGGCGGCGGCGTGGACCTGGCGGTCGCCTGCGACGTGCGGGTCGCCGCGGCCGACGCCCAGTTCAGCATCCGCGAGGCCAAGGTGGGCATCGTCGCCGACCTCGGCAGCCTGCAGCGCCTCGTCGGCGTCATCGGCGACGGCCACCTGCGCGAGCTCGCCCTCACCGGCGACGACATCACCGCCGACCGCGCCGCGGAGATCGGCCTGGTCAACCACGTCCACCCGGACGCTTCCTCGGCGCTGACCGCGGCCCAGGAGCTGGCCGGCCGCATGGCGGCCAACTCGCCGCTCGTCCTGCGCGGCATCAAGGACGTCCTCGACGCCGAGCGGGCACCGCGGGTCGAGGCCGGGCTGCGCTACACGGCGGTCTGGAACGCCGCGTTCCTGCTCAGCAACGACCTCGACGAGGCGATGGTGTCGTTCGTCGAGCGGCGCCCGCCCGAGTTCACCGGCCGCTGACCGCCCTCTTGGCCATGGTGATCCGGGCGACCTCGCGGCCGTAGCGGATCGGCGTCGCCCCGAGCGCGAGCGCACGCTGCCGGGTCGGCTCGGTGACGTCGAAGTGCTCGGTGGCCGTGCCCTCGTTCTGGATCCACCGCGCCTCCAGGCCGAGCCGGCGCGCGAAGTCGAGCAGCTCCGCGTGCCCGTCCTCACCGGGCAGGTCGGACAGCAGGTGCGACCATTCGCCCTCGACCGGACCGACCGTCGCGGGCAGGCGCATGTCGTCGATGTAGATGGTCACGCCCCGATGATCCCGCACCCGGGAAGCGACGACCGCCGGTCCCCCTCCTACGGGGACCGGCGGTCGCGGGACGGTGTGGCCGGTGGGTCAGCGGACCCGGCCGAAGAAGACCGACGAGGTCCAGATCCGCTCCTTGGCGACCGGGTGGCCCGGGCGCGAGGCGTGCCAGATCATGTGGTGCCCGGCGTAGATGCCGACGTGGTAGACGTTCCCGCCGCTGTGGAAGAAGACGAGGTCGCCGCGGCGCGGGTGGCGCACGCGGCGCACGGCGCCGGCCTGGGCGTCCGAGGTACGGGGCAGGCGCTTGCCGACCTTGCCGTAGACCCACTGGGTCAGGCCCGAGCAGTCGAAGGCGTGCGGGCCGGTGGCGCCGTACACGTACGGGCTGCCGGCCCGGCTGCGCGCCTTGGCGATGACGCGGTTGGCGAAGCGCTTGCGCTGGGCGACCCGCTGGGCGCGGATCTCGCGACGGGTCTCGACCTGCGTCGGCGCCGGGACCGCGAGGGTCGGGCTGCTGACGGTCGCGATCCGGGTCTCGGCGTGCGAGGCGGTCGCCGGCGTCGCGAGGAACGCCGAGGTGGCGACCGGAATGACGAGGAGGCGCGCGGAAGCGCGCAGGAACGTGGTGGACATCGGAGGTTCTCCGCAGCGACGCCTGCGAGAGATGACCTGTCGGGCTAGGGCTGCTGGTGCCCCGGAACGCGCGGTTCCTTCGCCCCGAGCCGTCCGTCCCCTCGTCGGGGGCGACACGGCGTACTGCTCGGGTCTCCCGTGCCCGTGACTACCTTCATCGTTGTGCGATGTCGCTCCACGTCGTCACGGGCCTCGGCGCGCGTGGGCGGCCTTCCCGGGTCGGGAAGGGCTCTACCGCACCAGTACGCCATGCTTGCAATAGTTAGCGCAGTGGCGCCGATCACCTTTGCAGCGTGGCGATGCTCACCCGAGAAGGGCGTAACGAAGGCCGTCTCCGACGCCTGACAGGCGCTGCCTGCCGCAGTCGGCGTGGGCGCCTCTCACTCCTCGTCGACGTGCGGATCGGCGAGCAGGTACTGGGCGATGCGGCCCTCCCGGGAGCGGTGCGGGCGCACCGGCTCGGGGACCATCCGCCCCTCTGCGGTGTCCCAGAAGCGGTCCACCCGCATCGCGACCTGGCGTGCCACCCGGCCGGGCACCCCCTGATGGGGAAGGTAGGGGTGCGGCCGGGTGGGCACGTGCTTCTCGGCGTGGAAGAGGCGCTCGGCGATCGCGTCCCGGTCGGTCGTCGAGGTGGTCGTCGCGAGGTCGCCGACGAGGGCCCGCTCGAGCCGCCACCAGGCGTCGAACGCCTCGGTCACGTCGTCCCAGATCGAGTCCCACGGCCGTCGTACGACGAACGTCGAGCCGTAGAGCTTCGCCTTGGTCTGGAACAGCGCGCCCTCGAGGCGGCGGCTCTGCTGCGCGAGGTCGTGGGCGCGCCGGCGCCCGTCGGGCAGGTGCCGGCGGGCGGCCGGGCCGAGCACGGCGTTGGCCGCCGCGACGTGGCGGCTGGTGCTCGCGAGGAACGGGTCCGTCGCCCGGAGCCGGTCGCGTGGCCGCTCGCGCGTGGGGCGGCACGACTCGGCCTCGGCGAGCCGCTTGCTGAGCACCTCATGGGTCTCGGAGACGGTGTCGGCCAGGGTGTCGGCGCCGGCTTCGATCTCGTTGCCGATGATGTCGTCGGTCATGGTTGCGTCCTTCCCGAGGGACCCCCCAATTGCAGTGTGCTCCCGTCGTCGACGGACCACAAGGGACCGGTCAGAGCGGTGCGACCCCGTGTCTCCGCGGTGTCAGCGGCTGCATCATCCGGTGCCGCGGGAGCACCGGCAGGAGGTCGGCGAGCCAGGCACGGGTCTCGCTCGGACGGATCACGGCGTCGTACCCGAATCCCTCGGCGCCGCGCACCGCGTCGAGGCGCCCGCGGAACTCCTCGGTCAGCTCCGCACGGCGCGCGGGCGGGTCGTCGGCGGCGGCGAGCTCGCGCTGGAAGACCAGCTCGATCGCCGTCTCGACCGCCATCACGGCGGTCTCGGCGTGCGGCCAGGCCACGACGAGCTCGGGGTGGAAGGTACGGCCGCCCGACATGATCACGTAGCCGCCGCCGTAGCCCTTGCGGGCGACAACGGTGAACATCGGCACCGTGGCCGAGCCCAGCTCGAGGGACAGCCGCGCGCTCGAGCGCGCCAGGCCGGAGCGCTCGGCGTCGGCGCCGACGGCGAGGCCGGGCAGGTCGATGACCACGAGGACGGGGATGCCGAAGGCGTCGCACAGCGACACCAGGTGCGCCGCCTTGTCGGCCGCGGCGGCATCGAGCATGCCGGCGAGGGCCAGCGGCTGGTTGGCGATGATCCCGATCGGGCGGCCCTCGATCCGGGCCAGCAGGGTGAGCAGGTTGGGGGCGTACGACGCCTTGAGCTCGACCTCGCTGTCCTCGTCGACGATCCCGGCGATCACCTCGGCCATGTCATAGGCCTCGCGCAGGTTGGCCGGCACGGCGTCGTCGATCGCGTCGGCGGCATCGGCGCGCGGTGGAGCGCTCACCTCGCGTGGCAGCTCGGCCTCGGCGTTGGACGGCAGCAGGTCGAGGTACCAGCGCAGCGCGTCGAGCGCTTCCTCCTCGGTGTCGACGGCCTGGTCGATGGCGCCGTACGACGCCTGCACGTCGGCGCCGTTGAGGGACTCGGCGTCGGTCGTCTCGCCGGTGGCGGCGCGGACCAGCGCGGGCGGGGCCATCCCGATGGTGGCGATCCCGCGGACCGCGACGACGTAGTCGCACATCGAGGCGCCCAGCGTGGGCTGGCCGTAGCCGGGGCCGAGGATCGCGGCGACCATCGGCACCCAGCCGCTGAGCCGCGTCTGCATCTCCTGGATGTCGAACCCGCCGGCGAAGTCGCGCGCGTCGAGTCCCTCGTGGATCCGGTGGCCGCCGCCGTCGAACAGCATGACGAGCGGGATCCCGCGGGTGGCGGCGATCTCGCTGCACCGGCGCCACTTCTCGTTGCCGACCAGGCCGTTGGACCCGCCCGCGACCGTGTAGTCGGTGGCCGTCACCACGACGGGGCGCCCGTCGACACGGGCCGTCCCGGTGACCACGCCGTCGCCGAGGAGCGGCTCCCCGCGAGGCCCGGGGGCCTCCGGTCGCGCCAACGCGCCGATCTCCCGGAAGCTGTCCTTGTCGACGAGCATCGCGATCCGCTCCCGCGCCGTGCGCTTGCCGCGTTCGTGCTGGCGGCGTACGGCATCGGCGCGGGCGTCGTCGAGGAGCGCTGCCTCGGCGAGCTCGTGCGGCAGCGGCCGTCCGGCGCCAGTCACGAGGGAACGGACCTCAGCTCTTGCTGATGCGGTCGTTGTACGCCGCGCGGCCGGCCTGGTCGATGTCGAGGAAGGTGTCGTACGCGCCGAGCCGGCGGTTGAGGAAGTCGCGCAGGCGGCGCCCGGTCAGGGTCTGGGTGAAGGTGATCTGGCGCAGCGACTTCGGCAGGTAGACGTCCTTGTGCTTGTGCTCGATCGCCTCGGCGATGCCCTTCGCGACGTCCTCGGGCTCGACGTTCTTGAGGAACTTCGTGCCCTTGGTGCCGGCGATCAGGTCCGTGTTGGTGAACGACGGCATCACGCAGGTGAAGTCGATGCCGCGGCCCCCGAACTCGAGGCGAGCGCCCTCGGTCAGCGCGATCACGCCGGCCTTGTGCGAGCAGTAGTAGAGACCGCCGGGGACGGCGGCCTTGCCCGCGACCGAGGCGACGTTGACGACGTGGCCGTGGCCCTGGGCGATCATGTCGGGCAGCGCCGCGCGCATGCCGAGGGTGGGGCCGAGCAGGTTGATCTCGGCGGCGCGGCGCACCGTCGCCTCGTCGATGTCGAGGAAGTGCCCGATCGGCATGACGCCGGCGTTGTTGATGAGCACGTCAAGGCCGCCCATCGCCTGCCGCGCGTCGGCGAGGAAGCTCGCGAAGGACGCGCTGTCGGTGACGTCGATGTGGTGCGCGGTGACATCGGTGCCGATCGCGGTGGCCGCGTCCTTGGCCGCGTCGACGTCGATGTCGCCGATCGCGACCAGCGCGCCGCGCCGGTGCAGCTCCTCCGCGGTGGCCCGGCCGATGCCGCGGCCCGCGCCGGTGATGGCGATCCGCTTGCCGCCCAGGCTGCGGACTCCGGTCGATGCGCTCATGTCGCCTCCATTGGTTTTTTAAGATGGAATCAGAAAACTCGCGATGTGACAAGGCGAACTCTGGACGCCCAGCATAACTCAGGTTACGGTACTTTGTGACGCCTCCCACAGGCGGGAATCTCATCCAGCTTCGAAAACCCGGAAGGTGCCCCGATGTACCCAGGAGTCCACGCCGCGACGAACCCCGACCATCCGGCGGTCGTGATGACCGGATCGGGCCGGACCATCACCTACGGCGAGCTCGAGGACCGCTCGGCGCGGCTCGCCAGCGCGCTCTCCGCCCTCGGCCTGGCCAAGGGCGACGTCGTCGCGATGCTCACCGACAACGCGGCCGAGTGCTTCGAGATCTACTGGGCCTGCATGCGCTCGGGTCTCTACATCACTCCGGTCAACCGCAACCTCAGCGCCGACGAGATCGCCTACATCGTCAGCGACAGCGGCGCGAAGGCGCTGATCGTGTCGGCCGCCGTGCCGGTCGCGGCGAGGGTCCGCGAGCTCTCGGCGCAGGTCGAGCACGCGTTCGCGTTCGCCGGCGAGGTGGCCGGCTTCACGTCGTACGACGAGCTCCTCGCCGGTGCTGGTGAGCGGCTCGTGGACCAGCCGCGCGGCTCGGACATGATGTACTCCTCCGGCACCACCGGCCGCCCCAAGGGCGTCAAGCAGGCCATGCTGCCGATCCAGGTCGACCAGCCCGGCGACCCGATCACCGGGCTCCTCGGCGGCCCGTTCAAGGTCGGCCCGAACGACGTCTACCTGCAGCCCGCGCCGGTCTACCACGCCGCGCCGCTCAAGTGGAGCGGTGCCGTGCAGGCGCTCGGCGGCACGGTCGTGATGATGGAGAAGTTCGACGCCGAGGGCGCACTCGCCGCCATCGAGGAGTACGGCGTCACCTGCGCCCAGTTCGTGCCGACGATGTTCGTGCGGATGCTTCAGCTCCCCGAGGAGGTGCGCGCGAAGTACCGCCACGACACGCTGCGGCTGGCCGTGCACGCGGCGGCCCCGTGCCCGCCGGACGTCAAGCAGGCGATGATCGACTGGTGGGGGCCGGTGGTCTTCGAGTACTACGGCTCCACCGAGCAGAACGGCATCACCTTCATCTCCTCGCCGGAGTGGCTCACGAAGCGCGGCTCGGTCGGCAAGGCGATGATCGGCGTCGCCCACATCTGCGACGACGAGGGCAACGAGCTCCCCGCGGGTGAGGTCGGCACGGTCTACTTCGAGCGGGAGACCCGTCCGTTCGAGTACCACAACGACCCGGAGAAGACGGCCGAGGCGACGCACCCGCAGCACGACAGCTGGACCGCTGTCGGCGACCTGGGCTACCTCGACGAGGACGGCTACCTCTTCCTCACCGACCGCAAGGCGTTCACGATCATCTCGGGTGGGGTGAACATCTACCCGGCCGAGGTCGAGGCGGTGCTCACCCTGCACCCCGAGATCTACGACGTCGCCGTGATCGGCGTCCCCGACGCCGAGATGGGCCAACAGGTCAAGGCCGTCGTCCAGCTCAAGGACCCGGCCGCCGCGTCGGACGAGCTGGCGCAGCAGATCATCGACTACACGCGCGAGCGGATCGCCCACTTCAAGGCGCCGCGCACGGTCGACTTCATCGCCGAGATCCCTCGGCTCCCCACCGGCAAGCTCGTCAAGCGCGAGCTCGAGAAGCTCTACGTCCCGACAGGAGTCTGACCATGACGATCCTCGACAGCACGCCCCGCGGACGCGTCTTCCACCCGGACAGCATCTCGGAGCTGTCGTTCTGGGCGCAGACCGCCGAGGAGCGGGAGGTGACCTTCAAGAAGCTGCGGGCCGAGGCCCCGATCAGCTGGCACCGCCCGATCGAGGGCGCCCTCATCCCCTCGGAGAACGAGGGCGTCTGGGTCGTGACCAGCCATGCCCTGATCCAGGAGGTCAGCAAGCGCACGGACCTGTTCTGCTCCGGCCAGGGCTTCCAGATGGAGGAGGTGCCGGAGGACGTCAACGAGGCCGCCGGCAGCTTCCTGGGCATGGACGCCCCGCGTCACCCGGTCATCCGGCGCCTGGTCAGCTCGGCGTTCACCCCCAAGCGGGTCAAGACGATCGAGGACCAGATCAAGCGGCAGGCGCACGACATCGTGTCGAACCTGCTGGAGAACCCCGAGGGCGACTTCGTCGACGTGGTGTCCAAGCGCCTGCCCATGTGGACCATCTACGAGATGATCGGCCTGACCGACGTCGAGAAGCGGTTCGAGGCCGCGCACCACGCCGACGGCATGGTGTCGTGGGCCGACGAGGAGGTCGCCGCCGGGCGCGAGCCGGGCGAGGTCCTCAACGAGTCGCTGGTCGGCCTGCTGATGATGGGCATGGAGCTCGCCGAGGAGCGCCGCAACAACCCCGCCGACGACCTGATGACCGGCCTGGTCAACGCCGAGGTCGAGGGCAAGAAGCTGACCGACGACGAGATCGGCGCCTTCTTCGTGCTGCTCTCGGTCGCCGGCAACGACACGACCCGCAACTCGATCAGCCTCACCATGCGGGCGCTGCAGCAGTTCCCGGAGCAGAAGGCGCTGCTGCTGGAGGACTACCAGGGCCGCATCGGTACGGCGATCGAGGAGTTCGTGCGCTGGGCGTCGCCGGTGATGACCTTCCGTCGTACTGCCACCCAGGACACGATGCTCGGCGGCGAGCAGATCCGCGAGGGCGACTGGATCGCGATGATGTACTCCTCGGGCAACCGCGACGAGACGGTCTTCGAGAACGCCGACCGGTTCGACATCCTGCGCGACCCGAACCCGCACGTCGGCTTCGGCGGCGGCGGCCCGCACTTCTGCATGGGCAACTTCGTGGCCAAGATGCAGCTGCGTGAGATCTTCGACAACCTCCTCCACCGCGCGCCGAACCTCGAGCTCGGTGAGCCGGAGTACCTCGTCGGCAACTTCGTCCGCGCCGTCAAGCGCATGCCCTACACCCTGCGCTGAGTCGCGCGAACCGAGGAGAGCTCCATGACCGAGACCACCGCGACGACCGGCACCGACGCCGGCCTCGAGGACCTGATCGCCCGGCTCCGGGCGACCTTCGCGTCCGGGCGGACCCGCTCGTACGAGTGGCGCAAGGCCCAGCTCGAGGGCATCGTGCGCTTCCTCGCCGAGCGCGAGACCGACATCGCCGAGGCCCTCGCGGCCGACCTGGGCCGCAGCCCGTTCGAGTCGTGGTTCGGCGACATCGCCCCTCCGAAGGGCGAGGCGGAGCTGGCCATCAAGCAGCTGCGCCGCTGGATGCGCCCGCAGCGGCGCCGGGTCCCGCTGACCCAGCTGCCCGCCAGCGCGCGGATCCAGTACGAGCCGCTCGGCGTCGCGCTGGTGATCGGGCCCTGGAACTACCCGGTCAACCTCTCGCTCGGTCCGATGGTGGCCGCCCTCGCGGCCGGCAACTGTGTCGTCCTCAAGCCGTCCGAGGTCGCGCCGGCGACCTCGCGGCTGATGGCCGAGGCGCTGCCGGACTACCTCGACCGGGACGCCTTCGCCGTCGTGGAGGGCGACGGCCCGGTGACCCAGTCGCTCCTCGCGCTCGGGTTCGACCACGCCTTCTTCACCGGCGGCACCGAGATCGGTCGCAAGATCATGGCCGGCGCCGCGGACACCCTCACGCCGGTGATCCTCGAGCTCGGCGGCAAGAGCCCGGCGATCGTCACCGCCGACGCCGATCTCGACGTCGTCGCCCGCCGGATCGCGTGGGTGAAGCTGATGAACTCCGGCCAGACCTGCATCGCGCCCGACTACGTGCTCGCACACGAGTCGGTCAAGGACGAGCTCGTCGCGAAGATCCGCACCACGATGGCCGCCTTCACGGCGGAGGAGGGGCCGAAGCGGATCGTCAACCAGCGCCAGTTCGACCGCCTGGTCGGCTACCTCGAGCAGACCCGGGGGGTGGTGGTCGAGGGCGGCGTCTCCGACCCGGAGGCGCTCACGATCACCCCGACCATCCTGCTCGACCCCGACCCGGCCGAGCCGGCGATGACCGAGGAGATCTTCGGCCCGATCCTGCCGGTCCGTGGCTTCTCCGACGTCGACGAGGTGATCCGCTTCGTCAACGGTCGGCCGAAGCCGCTGGGCCTCTACGTGTTCAGCAAGGACCGTGCGACGGCCGACCGGCTCGTCGAGGAGATCCCCGCGGGCGGTGCGGTGGTCAACCACTGCGCCATCCACTACCTGATCCCGAGCCTGCCCTTCGGTGGCGTCGGGGCGAGCGGCATGGGGGCCTACCACGGCGAGTGGGGCTTCCAGGCGCTCAGCCACCGCAAGTCGGTCGCGGTCAAGGGCTTCAAGCCCGACCCCTCGATCGTCTACCCGCCCTACGGTCCGAAGGCGCGGGCGCTCATGCGCAGGCTCTTCTGACCGCTCGCGTCACTTCCGCAACATGACGGATGCAGTTCATGCGCTTCTTGGGGGTTGCAACCCCTGAGAAGCGCATGAATCCCCGGAGATCCGGGGATTCATGCAGCCGGCCGGCGCCCTCAGTCCTCGGCCTGGGCGGCGGCGAGGATGCCCTTCAGCGACCACAGCAGGTGCTCGTTGTTGTGCTCGGCGGCGATCATCTCGTAGCCGATGAGCGTGCTCAGGCCCCATACGGCGTAGCGCTCGGCCTTGGCTGCGCCGACGATCTGCGTCATCGCCTCGATCACGACCTGGTAGCGGCCCTCGTCGACCTTGCGCTGGACGACCGCCACGCGCTCGTCGACGCCGGCCCACACCCGGATCGCGGCCTCGGTCTGGTGGAGCAGGTCGGCGCTGGCCTGGGCCAGCATGAGGAGCCGCTCGACGGCGTCGTCGTGCTGCCGGACGATCTCGACGGTCTGCTGCGTGCGCTCGCGCAGCCAGTTGTCGAGGAGCGAGTCGGTGAAGTCCTGCCAGTTGTCGAACGAGTGGTAGAAGGAACCGGTCGTGACGCCGAGCCGCTTGCACAGGGCAGCGAGTTTGAGCGCTCCGTAGCCCTCGCTGGCGAGGATCTGGTTGGCGCCCTCGAACCACGAGTCACGCAGGGCCTCGTTGCGGCGTACCTGTCGTTCGGTCATGGCTGCTCCTCCTTGTTGTCCTCATCGTAGGACGCGGTCGCCGGCCGGCCCGGAGGCGCCCGCTCCGGTCTTCCGCCATAACCTAACTTATGTTACGGTGATGACCGTCACGGAGCGCGCCTCGAGACGCTCCCCGATCAACGAGGAGTCCTCATGGCCTTCACCGACGCGGACGAGGTCCGCCGCTACATCGGCGGCGTCTTCCAGGCCGGCTTCGACGACCCCGAGCTCGGCCCGAAGATGGTCGCGACCGGGATCGTCGTGAAGTTCGAGTTCACCGATCCCGACACGGACCTGGTCATCGACATGGGCACGCAGGAGATCGGCGACGGCACCGGCATGGCCGCCCCGAACGCCACCATGAAGATGACCGCCGACCTGGGCAGCGCCTACTGGCAGGGCAAGGTCAACCTGCCGCTGTCGATGGCGCGCGGCAAGATCAAGGTCGACGGCAACGTGGCGAGCCTGCTCAAGCTCGCGCCGCTCGGCAAGAAGCTCTTCCCGAAGTACGTCGCCGCCCTCGAGGCCGACGGTCGCCAGGACCTCGTGGTCGCCTGATGGCCGGAGTCGAGGGCCGGGTCGTCATCGTCACCGGCGCCGGGGGAGGCCTGGGCCGGGACTACGCACTGTTCCTGGCGAGCGTCGGGGCGAAGGTGGTCGTCAACGACCTCGGCGGTGCACGCGACGGCAGCGGAGCCGGTACGACGATGGCCGACGCCGTCGTCGAGGAGATCCGCGCCGCGGGCGGCGAGGCCGTGGCCAGCTACGACAGCGTCGCGACCGAGGAGGGAGCGGCCGCGATCGTCGCCACCGCGATCGACGCCTTCGGTGCCGTGCACGGACTGGTCAACAACGCCGGCATCCTGCGCGACACGTCGTTCTCGAAGATGGACGTCGACGCCTGGAAGCTGGTCCAGGCCGTGCACCTCGACGGCGGCTACTTCATGAGCAAGGCGGTCTGGCCGCACTTCCGCGAGCAGGGCTTCGGCCGGATCGTGATGGCCACCTCCACCAGCGGACTGTTCGGCAACTTCGGCCAGGCCAACTACGGAGCCGCCAAGGCGGGACTCGTCGGCCTGCTCAACACGCTCGCCATCGAGGGCGCCCGCGACGGCATCCAGGTGAACGCGATCGCGCCGATGGCGGCCACCCGGATGACCGCCGACATCGCGCCGCAGGAGCTCCTCGACAAGCTGCCCCCGGCCTACGTGTCGCCGATCGTCGCCTACCTGCTGACCGAGGAGTCCGTCGACACCGGCGCGGTCTTCGTCGCCGGAGGCGGGCAGGTCTACCGGGTCGCCCAGTTCCAGAACAAGGGCGCCGTCTTCCCCGCGCCGCCGTCGCTGCGCGAGGTCTCCGAGCGCTGGGCGGAGATCAGCGACCTGACCGACGCGACCGTCGGGCGCAACCCCGTCGGTTGATCCCGGGCCGACCGGGTCGTGGTGGCGGCTGGGAGGATCCCTCCCATGCCGCTCACCATCGTCACCGGAGGAACCCGCGGGATCGGGGCTGCCGTCGCCCGGCGGCTCGCGACGGACGGGCACGACCTCGTCCTCGGCTACCGCAGCGATGCCGCGAGCGCGGCGGCCGTGGCTGCGTCGGTCGAGGCGACGGGTGTCCGCTGCGTCGCCGTCCCGGGTGACCTCACGACCGACGCGGGCATCGAGACGCTGTTCGAGGCCGCCGACGGTCTCGGCCCGCTGACCGGTCTCGTCAACAACGCCGGCGCCACCTACCGGTTCGCGCCGTTGGCCGACACCCCCGCCGACGAGGTACGCCGCACCATCGACGTGAACCTGACCGCGCCGATCCTGGTCGCCCGGGCCGCGGTGGGACGGATGGGGCGGGGCGGCGTCATCGTCAACGTCACCTCCGGCGCGGCCACCATCGGATCGCCGGGTGAGTACGTCCACTACGCCGCCGCGAAGGCCGGCCTCGACCTGCTGACGCGCGGCCTCGGCCTCGAGCTGGCCGACCGCGGCATCCGCGTCGTCGCGGTCGCCCCCGGCCTCGTCGAGACCGACCTGCACGCGACGACCGGCGATCCGGGCCGGGTGGACCGGATGGCCCCGCAGATCCCCCTGGGTCGGGCCGGCCAGCCGGCCGAGATCGCCGACGCCGTCGCCTGGTTGATGAGCGAGCAGGCGTCGTACGTCACCGCGACGACGCTCCGGGTCGCCGGCGGACGGTAGTCCCGGCCGGTCGGGGTGGGTCAGGGGAGGCCGGTGACCGCCACGTCGACGTCCTCCCGCTCGGTGCGGAAGCCGTTGGCGGGGTGGTCCGCGTCGGCGTGCCCGAGGGAGACGGCGCACACGATCGAGCGGTCCTCGGGGATCGCGAGCTGGTCGCGCACGACGTCGGCGTACATCGCGATCGCCGCCTGGGCGATGGCATCGACGCCGAGCGCCTCGGCCGCGTTGAGAAGGTTGGCGACGTAGCCGCCGCAGTCCATGACGCCGTAGGTGCCGAGGGCCTTGGGGCTGGTCACGACCGCGACGTGCGGTGCGCCGAAGAACCGGAAGTTCTCCAGCATCTGCAGGACCCGGCCCTCCATGTCGTCCCGCGCCACGCCGACGGCGGTGTAGAGCGCGCCGCCGCACGCGCGGCGGCGGTCCTGGTAGGCGCCCTCGTAGCGCTCCGGGCCGGGGATGTCGGGCTGCTCGGGTCCGGCGGGCACGCGGGCGACCAGCCGGTCCGACAGGGCGGTGGTGTCGGCGCCGCTGAGCAGGTGCACCTGCCAGGCCTGCGAGTTGCACCAGGACGCGGTGCGCTGGGCCATGGTGAACATGCGGCGCAGGGTCTCCGGCGCGATCGGGTCGGGCAGGAAGCCACGGCAGCTGTAGCGGGACGCGAGCACGTGCTCGAGGGCGTCGGCCGCGTCGGTCGTGATGGTCTCGGTGCTCATGATGCCTCCAGGCCGTGCCCTTCCATCCTCGGTGGATGTCCGGGGCGTCCAGTGCGTGCGATGGCAAGGCGCCGGTGCGCGGTCAGACCGGGCGTCTTTCAAGCATCGGCAACGCCGCCAGCGTACGCACTGGGCGTTCCGGGCGCCGCCAGGGGTGGAAGGGCGCGGCCTGATGTCCCGGCCCCCGGCTCCCGCACACTGCCGGGGTAGCGCGCCACGCGGACGAACAGGGCCTCCGCCTCGACGTACGTCGTGGCGCCGGCGAACAGGCGCCCGTGCAGGAAGCTCTTGCGGCCCTCCACGCGCTGGGTCCGGATCTCGGCCCGCACCGGCTCCCCGACGGGCGTGAGGGCGAGGTAGCGGACGTTGAGGTACGCCGTCCGCGCGATCCAGCCGCCAGCGAGCTGGGTGCGTCCCATCAGGCCGTCGAGCGTGGTGGCCAGGTGGCCGCCGTGGACCGCACCGCCGCCCCCGAGGAACCACCGGCTGAAGCGCACGGTCGCGTCGAGGGTGCCCGGCGCCTCGGCGTGCACCGAGACCGCGGGAACGGCGGCCAGGCCGTGGTCGTCGGCCGCGTGGAGCTGGCCGTACGGGGCGTGCGCGGGCGACACGGCGCGATCGGCCAGCGTCGCCCGCCACTCCCGGAGGCCGGCGGTGAGGTCCGCTGTCAGGTCCCGGTCCGGCGAGGCCCCGGCGAGGGCGTCGAGGAAGCCGCGCAGCTCGTCGAGCAGTGCGGCGTACGACGCCTCGTCGAAGTCCTCGTGCGGCTCCAGGAGGTCGAAGGGCCAGGACATGCCGGCTCAGCGACCGCCGGCGATGTCGCGGCCGATGATCTCCTTCATGATCTCGGTCGTGCCGCCGTAGATCGTCTGGATGCGGGTGTCGATGTAGGCCTTGCCGACGGGGTACTCGCGCATGAAGCCGTAGCCGCCGTGCAGCTGCAGGCAACGGTCGACGGTGCGCTTCATCAGCTCGCTGATGTACCACTTGCCCTTCGCGGCCTCGACCGGCGTCAGGTTGCCGTCGTTGAACGCGAGCACCGCCGCGTCCATCCAGGCCTGCGCCATGTCGAGCTCGGTCTCCATCTCGGCGAGCTCGAAGCGGGTGTTCTGGAAGTCGATCAGCCGCTTGCCGAAGGCCGTGCGGTCCTTCAGGTAGGCGATGGTCTGGTCCAGGGTGGCCTGTGCGGTCGTGATCGACTGGGCGCAGACGCCGAGCCGCTCGCGCGGCAGGTGGCTCATCAGGTACTTGAGGCCCTGGCCCTCCTCGCCGAGCAGGTTCTCCGCCGGCACCCGCGCGTCGGTGAAGTAGAGCTCCGCGGTGTCCTGCGCCGGGAGGCCGATCTTGTCCAGCTTGCGCCCCCGCTCGAAGCCGGGCGTGGAGTCGGCCTCGACCATGAGCAGGCTGAACCCGTTGGAGCCGCCCTCGGGGTCGGTGCGGACGGCGAGCACGATCAGGTCGGCCATGATGCCGCTGGAGATGAACGTCTTCTGGCCGTTGACGACCCAGTGGTCGCCGTCGCGGCGGGCGGTGGTCCGGATGCCCTGGAGGTCGCTGCCGGTGCCCGGCTCGGTCATGGCGAGGGCGCCGATCAGCTCGCCCGCGGCGAACCGGGGGAGCCAGCGCTTCCTCTGCTCCTCGTCGGCGCGGCCGAGGAGGTAGGCGAGGAAGAGGTCGTCCTGGAGGCCGAGGGTCACGCCGAACGAGATCGCGTTGGCCTTCGCCACCTCCTCGCTGACGACCAGGCGGTAGCGGTAGTCGGGGACGCCGCTGCCGCCGTGCTCCTCCGGGATCTGCAGGCCGTAGAGGCCGGCCTCGGCGGCGGCCTTGAAGACCTCGCGCGGGATCCAGCGGTCGTCGTCCCACTGGTCCTTGTGCGGGATCACCTCGCGGGCGAGGAACTCCCGCACGGTCTCCCGGTAGGCCTCGTGGTCGTCCTCGTAGAGGGTGCGCTCCATCGTCGTACCGATCCTTCTGCCGTGCTCAGCCGAGGCGCTCGATGATGGTGACGTTGGCCTGGCCGCCGCCCTCGCACATGGTCTGCAGGCCGTAGCGGCCGCCGGTGCGCTCGAGCTCGTGGAGCATTGAGACCATCAGCCGGGCGCCGGTGGCGCCGATCGGGTGGCCCAGCGCGATCGCGCCGCCGTTGGGGTTCACCTTGGCCGGGTCGGCGTTGAGCTCCTGGTTCCACGCCAGCACGACCGGCGCGAAGGCCTCGTTGATCTCCACCACGTCGATGTCGTCGATGGTCAGCCCGGCCTTCTTCAGTGCGTGCTGGGTCGCCGAGATGGGAGCGGACAGCATCATCACCGGGTCGTCGCCGCGGACCGACGCGTGGTGGATGCGGGCCCGCGGGGTGAGGCCGTGCTGCTTCACGGCGGCCTCGGAGGCGATGAGCAGGGCGGCGGACGCGTCGGAGATCTGCGACGCGACGCCGGCGGTCAGCACGCCGCCGGGCACCAGGGTCTGCAGCTCGGCCATCTTCTCGCGGGTGGTGTCGCGGCGGGGGCCCTCGTCGACGCCCACGCCGGCGAACGGAGTGATCTCGCGGTCGAAGTGGCCGGCGTCGATCGCGGCGAGTGCGCGCTGGTGGCTCTGGTAGGCCCACTCCTCGCAGTCGTCCCGGGTCAGCTTCCAGTGCGCAGCCATCATCTCGGCACCGCGGAACTGGGAGATCTCCTCGCCCGGGTAGCGGGCCTGCCAGCCCTCGCAGCCGGTCCAGGGGTCGGTCGAGCCGAAGGCAGCGCCGGCGCCGAACGCCGACAGGATCGGGAACTGCGACATCTTCTGGACGCCGCCCGCGATGACGAGGTCCTGCATCCCGCTCCGGACGCCCATCGCCGCGAAGGACACGGCCTGCTGGGCCGATCCGCACTGCCGGTCGATCGTCACGCCGGGCACGGACTCGGGGAAGCCGGCCGCGAGCGCCGACGTGCGCGCGATGTCGCCCGCCTGGGCGCCGATGTTGTCGAGGCAGCCGAGGACGACGTCCTCGACCAGGGACGGGTCGATGCCGGAACGGGCGACCAGCTCCTTGAGGGAGTGGGCGGCGAGGTCGGCCGGGTGGACGTCGGCGAAGCCGCCCTTGCGGCGACCGACCGGCGTGCGCACCGCTTCGACGATGTAGGCCTCGGACATGTGTTCCTCCTGCGTTGACGTTCTTGCTGCCTTGCCTTGCTCTGCGGAAGACTCTAATTTAGTTTAGATTCAAAATCTACGGGAGTGAGGCGGCACACGGTGAAGGTGTACGACGGATTGGCGGCGTTCGCGCAGGCCGAGGGCGACGTGCTCGGCACGTCCGACTGGATGGTCGTCGAGCAGGACCGGATCGACCGGTTCGCCGAGGCCACCGGCGACCACCAGTGGATCCACGTCGACCCCGAGCGTGCGAAGGACGGCCCCTTCGGCGCGACCATCGCGCACGGCTTCCTGACCCTGTCGCTGCTCCCGCCGCTGCTCAACTCCCTCTACCGGGTCGACGACGTCGCGATGGCGGTCAACTACGGCCTGGACAAGGTCCGGTTCATGGCGCCCGTGCGGGTCGACAGCAAGATCCGGGCGACGGCGAAGGTCCTCACCGTCACCCCGATGGAGGGTGCGGTGCAGGCCGTCTTCGAGACCACCTTCGAGATCGAGGGCTCCGAGAAGCCGGCAGCCGTCGTCCAGTCGATCGTGCGGTACTTCGGATGAGCGGGCTGCTGGAGGGTCGCAGCGCGGTCGTCACCGGCGCCGCCCAGGGCATCGGGCTCGCGATCGCGACCGCCCTCGCCGAGCACGGCGCCCGGGTCACCCTCGCCGACCTCGACGGTGACAAGGCCGCCGCCGCGGCCGCCGGCATCGGGCCACAGGCGCGCGGCGTCGCCTGCGACGTCACCTCCGAGGACAGCGTCGCGGAGCTGATCGCCGGCGCGGCCGCGGCGTACGACGGCCTCGACGTGCTCGTGAACAACGCGGGCATCACCCGCGACGCCTCCCTGCGCAAGATGACGCTCGCCGACTTCCAGGCGGTCGTCACCGTGCACCTGCAGGGCACCTGGCTCGCGCTGCGCGCGGCCAGCGAGGTGATGCGCGAGCAGAAGCGCGGCAGCATCGTGAACATCTCCTCGATGTCCGGCAAGGTCGGCAACCCGGGGCAGACCAACTACAGCGCGGCCAAGGCGGGCATCGTCGGCATGACCAAGGCCGCTGCCAAGGAGCTCGCGCACCACGGCGTCCGGGTCAACGCGATCCAGCCCGGCCTGATCCGCACGCCGATGACCGAGGCGATGAGCGCCGAGGCGTACGCCGCCACCGAGGCGACCATCCCGATGCGCCGGGCCGGCGAGCCCGCCGAGATCGCGAACGTCGTCGCCTTCCTCGCCTCCGACCTGTCGAGCTACATGACAGGCTCGGTCCTGGAGGTCTCCGGCGGGAGGGGGATGTGAGCGCGCCCGGCACCTGGGTCGCCCCGGTCCGCCTGCAGGTGGCCGACGGCGTCGCCACCATCACCCTCGACCGTCCCGACGCGATGAACGCGGTCACCACGGCGCTCGCCGTCGCACTCGAGCAGGCCGTGCGTGCTGCCGGGGAGGACCCGGAGGTGCGGGTCGTGCTGGTGCGCGGTGCCGGCGGCAACTTCTGCGCCGGAGGCGACTTCGAGGAGGTCCAGCGCCTTCGCGCCGAGGGGCCGGACGCGCTGCGCACCCTGTTCGCGGCGTTCCGCGCGGCCTGTGCGGCCGTCGGGGAGATCCCGCAGCCGGTCGTCGCCGCGGTCGAGGGCGTCGCGATGGCCGGCGGCTTCGAGCTGATGCAGGCCTGCGACGTCGTCCTGGTCCGGAACGACGCGCGCATCTCCGACAACCACGTCAACTTCGGGATGGTCCCCGGGGGCGGCGGTTCGCAACGCCTGCCGCGGATCGTCGGTCGCCAGCGGGCCCTGGGCCTGCTGCTGTCGGGTGACCGGATCACCGGCGTCGACGCCGTCGAGTGGGGCCTGGCCTACCGGTCGTACGCCGCCGACAGCTTCGCCGCGGACGTCGAGGCGTTCGTGGCGCGTCTGGCCGGGCGTCGTACCGACGCCGTGCGGAGCATCAAGCGCCTGGTCCGGGACGGACTGGCAGGAGACCTCGAGGGCGGTCTCGACCTCGAGCAGGACGCGGTCGTCGCCCACATCGCCGGCGAGGCCGGTCAGACCAGCGTGTCGGAGTTCGCCGACCGGAAGGACAAGTCATGACCGCACTCGTCACCGAGGGCCCCGTCCTCCTCGACATCACCGACGGCATCGCCCGGATCCGGCTCAACCGGCCCGAGGCGTCCAACGCGGTCGACGCCGAGCTGCTCCGGGAGCTGCACGCCGCCGTGCTGCGCGTGCACGCCGACCCCACCGTGCGGGTCGCGATCCTCAGCGGGGAGGGCCGCAACTTCTGCGCCGGCGGCGACGTGAAGACCTTCCTCGGCAAGGGGGCGGAGCTCCCGGACTACCTTCGTGAGGCGACCGCCTGGCTCCAGCTGGCCACCGCCGCGCTCATCCAGCTCAAGGCACCCGTGATCGCCCAGGTGCAGGGATTCGCCGCCGGTGGCGCGGGCTTCGGCTTCGTCTGCGCCGCGGACCTGGTCGTCGCGGCCGAGGGGGCGAAGCTCTTCTCGGGAGCGGTGCGGGTGGGCATGGCCCCCGACGGCGGTACGACGGTCACCCTCGCCCGCATCGTCGGGCTGCGCCGGGCGCTGGACATCCTGCTGACCAACCCGACGCTCACCGCGACCGAGGCGCGGGAGCTCGGCATCGTGAGCCGGGTCGTCCCCGACGCCGAGCTCGCCTCCGCCGTCGACGCCCTCGCCGCCGACCTGGCCGCCCAGCCGCCGCTCGGACTCGCCGCGACCAAGCGGCTGGTCTGGGACGGTCTCGGCTCGACCGTCGCCGAGAGGATGCCCGAGGAGGCGCGCGTCGTGTCGGAGCTGTCCGGCACGGCCGACAGCCTCGAGGCGCTCGCGGCCGTGGTCGAGCGCCGGCCCGGCGTCTACGAGGGCCGCTGAGGTGGAGGGCACCGTCCTCGTCGAGGATCGCGGCGCGGTGCGGGTCGTCACCCTCAACCGGCCGCAGGTGAAGAACGCGATCGACCTGCCGCTCCGGCACGCGCTGGCGGACGCCATCGAGGCCGCCGACGCGGACCCGACGGTGCGGGCCGTCGTGCTGACCGGCGCCGACGGGGCGTTCTGCTCCGGCGGCGACATCTCGACGATGAAGCGGGCGCCGCGCCACGAGACGACCGACCGCGCGCAGGCCGCGCAGCGCGTCGTACGGGCGATCTGGCACACGCCGAAGCCCGTCGTCGCGGCCGTGGAAGGTCCGGCGTACGGCGCCGGCACGGCCCTCGCCCTCGCCTGTGACCGTGTGGTCGCAGCGGCCGACGCCACCTTCGCCACGACGTTCACCGGAGTCGGACTCGCCGGTGACATGGGGATATTCGCCTCGCTGCCGGCTCGCGTCGGCGCCCCTCGTGCCCGGCAGATGTTGATGCTGGGCACGAAGGTCAGCGGGGGCGAAGCCGGGTCCATCGGCCTCGTCGACCGCGTGGTCGACCCCGGGACCGCCCTCGCGGCGGCCCTCGAGGACGCCGCCAGGCTGGCGGCCGGGCCACCCCTCGCCCTCGGGGTGATCAAGCAGATGCTCTCCGGCGAGCCGCGTCACCCGCTCGCCGTACTCGATCTCGAAGTGCGCAACCAGACGATGCTCTGGGACAGCGACGACTTCGCCGAGGGCGTGTCCGCCTTTGCCGAGAAGCGCCGCCCGGTCTTCGGGGAGCGCCTGCACCAGGAGAGCTAGCGACCAATGACCCTGAGCGACAGCCCCGTCCTCACCACGTCCTACCTGCCCGCCGACACGAGCGTCGACCTCGTCGACCTCACCGTCCCCGCTCTGCTCACGCAGCGCGCCACCGAGCACCCCGACCGGCTCGCCCTCGTCGGCACGCGGCACGGGGACGGCGCGGAGGTCCGCCTGACCTACGCCGAGCTGCACGACCAGGCGGCCCGGGTGGCGACGGCGCTGCGTCGTCTCGCCCAGCCGGGGGAGTACGTCGCGCTGTGGGCGCCCAACGTCGTCGAGTGGGTCGTCGTCCAGCACGGCGCGGCGATGGCCGGTGTCGTGCTGGTCGCGCTCAACCCGGTGCTGCGCGGCCCCGAGCTGGAGTACGCCGTCGACCACTCCCGTTGCACGGTGCTGCTGCACGCCGACCGCAGCCGCGACTACGACATGGCGGCGGTGGCCCGCGACATCGCGGCGGACCGCCCGCACCTGCGGCTGGTCAGCCTCGCCGAACGGTCCGTGTGGCAGGCGGCCGAGGCGGACGCGGACGTCGTCGCGGCGGCGCCGACCGACCCCGGGCTGCCGGTCATGCTGCAGTACACCTCGGGCACCACCGGGAACCCCAAGGGCGTGCTCCTGCGGCACCGCTCGCTGGTCAACGTCGCCCGCCTGACCATGGAGTACGTCGCCATGCCGGCCGGCGCCGTGACGATCAACCCGTTGCCGATGTTCCACACCGCGGCCTGCGTGATCGGAACGCTCGGGCCGCTGTGGCTCGCCGGCACCGAGGTGCTCGTCGAGCAGTTCGCCCCCGGACCGGTGCTGGAGACGATGAGCCGGGAGCAGGTCGACGTGCTCTTCTTCGTGCCGGCCGTGCTCGGCGCGCTGCTCGAGGCGCAGCGGCAGTCCGACCAGCCCGCTCCGCGACTCAAGGTGGCGCTGGGCGGGGCCTCGAACGTGCCGGCGGTGATGATCGAGGCGACCGAGCAGGTCTTCGGCGCCGCCGTGACCAACGTGTTCGGCCAGACCGAGCTGTCGCCGGTGCTGAGCGCCACCCGCCCCGGCGATGCCCGCGAGGACAAGTTGCGCACCGTGGGCCACCCGCTGCCGCAGGTCGACGTGAAGGTCGTCGACCCGGCCACGGGGGAGGTCGTGCCGATCGGTGAGCCCGGCGAGATCTGCGCGCGCGGCTACCAGCAGATGGTGGAGTACCTCCACGACCCGCTGGCCACGGCGGCGACCGTCGACGCCGACGGGTTCGTGCACATGGGCGACCTCGGCACGATGGACGAGCGCGGCTACCTCACGCTCACGGGCCGGCTGAAGGAGATCATCATCCGCGGCGGCGAGAACATCGCGCCGGCCGGCATCGAGTCCTGCCTGGCCGAGCACCCCGCCGTCATCGCGGCCACCGTCTTCGGGCTTCCCGACGAGCGGCTGGGCGAGATCGTGGCCGCCGCGGTGCAGCTGCGCGACGAGGTCACGGGCGCCGAGCTCGTGGCCCACTGCCGGGAGCGGCTGTCGCCGTACAAGGTCCCGACGCGGTGGTTCGTGGCCGGCGAGCTGCCGGTGACGCCGACCGGAAAGGTCCAGAAGTTCCGCCTGGCGGGGCTGATCGGCACCCCGGCGTTGCGCGACCTGACCATTTAATCTAATCTGTATTAAAAGAAGGAGGGTCGATGAGCACGATCGCCGAACGCCGCACCGCACTGCTGGAGCGCTTCCGCACGTGGACCCCGCGCACCCTCGACGCCTGGCTGGACCTGTGCGCCGAGGAGCACCCCGAGCGCGAGCTCGTCGTCACCGACGAGCGCGTGCTGACCTACGCCGAGGTGGCGGCCGAGTCGCGCCGCCTCGCCGACGGGCTGGCTGCCCTCGGTGTCGGCCGCGGCGACCGGGTGGGCCTGCTGATGGCCAACCACGCAGAGTTCGTCACGCTGAAGTTCGCGATCGCCCGGACCGGCGCGACCGCGATCCCGTTCAACTTCCTGTACCGCACGGACGAGCTGCGCTACGTCCTCGCGCAGTCCGACTGCAAGGTGCTGGTCACCAACCAGGGCTTCCAGAGCCTCGACCACGCCGGGATGCTCGACGCGATCGTCCCCGGCTGGGACGCCCCCGGCTTCGCCGACCGGGCGCCGGCCGGCGACGGAGCGCCCGACGGCCTGCGCCACGTCGTCCTCGTCGAGCGGGCGGGCGACACCCCGCGTCCCGGTGCCTTCACCGGGCGGGCCCTCGCCGACCTGGGCGCCGCGCACCCGGGTGCGGCCGACGGGGCCGGGCACACGCCGGACGACGTCGCGGACCTGCTCTACACCTCGGGCAGCACGGGCTCGCCCAAGGGCGTCCAGGTCACCCACGACGCGGTGCTGCGCACGGCCTTCGCGTCGTCGCTGACCCGTGCCTACGAGGACGGCCGCCGGATCCTCTTCTCGCTGCCGTGCTACCACATGTTCGGCTACGTCGAGGGCCTGCTGTCGGCGACCTTCGTCGGCGGCGCGGTCATCATGCTGCCGGCGTTCAGCGCCGAGGCCTACCTCACCGCGATCGAGAAGCACCGCGCCACCGACATGCTCTGCGTGCCGACCATGGCCGTCGCGCTGGTCGAGAGCCCGCTGCGCCACGAGACCGACCTCTCCAGCCTGACCGCGATCCTGTGCGGGTCCGCGCCGGCGCCGGTGTGGCTGTGGGAGCAGGTCGAGCGTGACTTCGGCGTCCGCGAGATCGTCACCGGCTACGGCATGACCGAGTGCGGTGGCGCGATGACGCTCACGCTGCCCGAGGACGACCTGGTGCTCACCTCGACGACGGTCGGGCGCCCGAAGCTCGCCGGCTCGGCCGGCGTCCCCGGCAGCGAGTACGACGGCATCCCGGCCCTGTGCGTCTACCGCACCGTCGACCCGGTGACCGGCGAGGTGCTGCCCGAGGGCGCCGTCGGCGAGCTGGCCTCCGCGGGCCCCACCACGATGCTCGGCTACTTCGCCAAGCCCGAGGAGACCGCCGCCGCGCTCCACGTCGAGGAGACGACCGGCACCACGTGGCTCCACTCCGGCGACCTCGGCCAGGTGCGGGAGGACGGCTACCTCGTCCTGACCGGCCGCAGCAAGGAGGTCTACAAGTCCGGCGGCGAGCTGGTGATGCCGAAGGAGGTCGAGGAGGTCCTCGGCGCGCATCCCGGCATCAGTCAGGTCTACGCCGTGGGGGTCGTCGACGACCGCTGGGGCGAGATCGGCTGCGCTGTCGTCGTACGCGCGCCGGGTGCGGAGGGCGACGCCCTCACCGCCGACGACGTGATCGCCCACGCCAAGGAGCACCTCGCACGCTTCAAGGTCCCCAAGCGGGTCGAGTTCCTCGACGCCGCCCACCTGCCCACCACCGCGACCGGCAAGGTCCAGAAGTTCCGGCTCGTCGAGCTGGTCGCCCACAACTCCAGCCAGGGAGGAAAGCCATGACCGCTGTGGTCCCGTCCGCGTCCGAGGTCGCCGCACCCGGGGCAGGGGAGGAGAGCCGCTACGACCGGCTGATCCAGCCCGCCCGTGTGCACGGCTCGCTCTACACGGACCCGTCGATCTATGCGGAGGAGCTGCGCAGGATCTGGCACCGCACGTGGGTCTTCGTGGGCCATGAGAGCGAGGTGCCGCAGGCCAACGACTACGTCCGCAAGCAGCTCGCCGACCAGGACGTCGTGATGACGCGGGACAAGGACGGCGAGGTCCACCTGCTCATCAACCGGTGCGCGCACCGGGGCCTGCAGGTCTGCGACGACAAGGCCGGCAACTCCAGCTCGTTCCGCTGCCCGTACCACGGCTGGACCTACCGCAACACGGGCGAGCTGCTGGGCTACCCCTACAACAAGGGCTACGGCGGCAAGAACCAGCTGCCGCTCGGCATGGGCAAGGTCGCGCGGGTGGCGTCGTACCAGGGCTTCGTGTTCGGCAGCCTCGCCGAGGAGGGCCCGTCGCTCGAGGAGCACCTCGGTGCCGCCAAGGGCGAGATCGACCGGCTGGTCGGCCTCTCGCCCGAGGGCAAGGTCGCGCTCGACGCCGGCTGGCTGCGCCACCAGACCAAGGCCAACTGGAAGTTCCTCGCGGAGAACGAGACCGACGGCTACCACCCCCAGTTCGTGCACGGCTCGATCTTCGGGGTCACCGGCAGCCCGATCGGCGCGCTCTACAGCGACAACTCCACCGCCGTCACCCGCAACCTCGGCGGCGGTCACAGCGAGAACGACCTCCGCCCGGAGTTCCGCGGCTTCGCCGAGCCGATGCGCTGGTTCGGTACGACGCCCGACCGGCTCCCCGGCTACGTCGGCGCCATGAAGGAGGCCTTCGGCGAGGAGGAGGCGGACCGGCGGATGATCGAGGGCGCGCCCCACGTGATGATCTTCCCGAACCTCTTCATCGCCGAGATCCAGGTCTTCAACATCCAGCCGGTCGGCGTCGGTGAGTGCGTGCAGTACTCCACCGCCGTCCAGATCGCCGGTGGCCACGAGCTCAACCAGCGGATGGTGTCGCAGTCGATCGGATCGGTCGGTCCCGCGGGCATGCTGCTGGCCGACGACACCGAGATGTACGAGCGCAACCAGCGCGGCGTCGCGATGGCCGACCCGGAGTGGCTGGACGTGCGTCGCGGCCTGGTCCGCGAGAGCGTGGACGAGGACGGCTTCACGGTCGGCGCCGCGACCGACGAGACCGGCATGCGCGGCTTCTGGAACCACTACAAGTCGCTGATGAACGCGCCCGAGGAGGCCGAGGACCGATGACGATGGACCTGACCGAGCTGCCGCCCCGGCCCGACACCGCCGGAGAGCTGCTCGCCGTCCCGCACGGGTGGGAGGTGCGGGAAGTCGAGCAGTTCCTCTACCGGGAGGCGCGGCTGGCCGACGAGAACGACTACGACGGCTGGGAAGCGCTGTGGACCGACGACGCCCTCTACTGGGTGCCGGTCGACGGTGAGGGCGACCACCCCCGGGCCACGGTGTCGATCATCTTCGACAACCGCAGCCGCATCTCGACCCGGATGAAGCAGGTGAAGACCGGCAAGCGGTACGCCCAGGCGCCGCCGTCCAACCTGCGCCGGATCGTCGGCAACATCGAGCTCCTCGGCGGTCGCGAGAACGCCGCGGGCGGGGTCGACCTCGAGGTCGGGGCCAACTTCATCGCGTTCGAGTCGCGTGACCGGGGCAACACGATCTGGGGAGGCCGGACGACGTACCGGATCCGCAAGGAGGGCGACGCGATCCGGCTCGTCTACAAGAAGGTCGTGCTGGCCGACAACGAGCGGGCCGTCCCGACGCTCGGCTTCCTGATCTGAGGCCGTGATGACCGACGACGCGAAGGCAGCGGAGGGGCCCCGGCACGAGGTCGTGCTGGAGGACGGTTCCACCGACGTCGAGATCCCCCAGGGCAAGGTCGTGGAGAGCGAGTTCGCCTCCGTCGCGGTGCGGCTGGACCGTGAGGGCAACTCGGTCCGCCTGCGGGTGGAGGACCTGCGCACGGGCCGGGTGCGTCTGCTCGACGCGCTCGAGCTGGAGACCATCGTGTGGCTGGGCGACGAGCACCTGACCCAGCTCCTCGACCCCTCGCACGAGCGGTGGCGCGGGTGAGGATCGACCTCACCCAGCACATCCGGCCCGGTGACACGATCACCTGGGGCCAGACGTGCGCGGAGCCGGCCACCCTCATCGAGGAGCTGGTCGCGCAGGCCGACGCGATCGGCGACCTGCGCTGCTTCGTCGGCATCCCCGCCGAGAGCGCACTGACGGCCGCGAGCGTGCCCGACGGGCTCACCGTGCACTCCTACTGCGGGGCGGGCACGAACGCCGCTCTGCACGCGGCGGAGCGCCTCGAGATCTGGCCCGTGCACTACTCGACCCTGCCCGGCCTGCTGTCCGACGGCGGCGACCTCCACGCCGACGTCGTGCTCGTGCAGGTCTCGCCGCCCGACGAGCGGGGACGGCACAGCCTCGGCCTCGGCGACGACTACTTCTCCGCCGCCCTCGACACGGCGCGGGTCGTGATCGCCGAGATCAACGACCAGGTGCCGTTCACGCTGGGCGCGCGCACGATGACCGCGGACCAGTTCACCGCCGCCATCGAGGTGTCACGCACGCCGGGCCAGGTGCCGACGCCCTCGGTCGGCGACGACGCACGTGCTGTCGCGCGCCGGGTCGCCGCTCTGGTGCCCGACGGCGCGACGCTCCAGTTCGGCATCGGCGCGCTGCCCGAGGCGGTGCTCGCCGAGCTCTTCGGTCACCGCGACCTCGGCATCCACTCGGGGATCATCAACGACACCGCGATGCGCCTCGTCGAGGCCGGCGTCGCCAACGGGACCCGCAAGACCGTCGACCCCGGCGTCGCGATCGCCGGCCTGTTCGGCGGCACCGCGAAGCTCTTCCGCTGGGCGCACCGCAACCCGGCCGTCGAGCTCCGGCCGACCGGCTACACCCACGACCCGGCGGTGCTCGCGGCGTCGTACCGGCTGGTGGCGGTCAACGCAGCCATCGAGGTCGACCTGACCGGCCAGGTCAACGCCGAGCTCGCCGGGGGCCGGTACGTCGGCGCGGTCGGCGGTGCCGTGGACTTCCTCCGTGGCGCGGGCCGCTCGGCCGGCGGTGTGCCCATCGTGGCGCTGCCCTCGACCGCACGAAGCCGCAGCGGTCCGGTCCAGCGCATCGTCAGCCGGCTCTCCGGACCGGTCTCGACGCCGCGCTCCGAGGGGATCGTCGTGGTCACCGAGCACGGCGTCGCGGACCTGCGCGGCGCCACCCTGAACCAGCGGGTCGAGCGGATGATCGCCATCGCCGACCCCGCCCATCGAGCAGAGCTCGACGCCCGCGCCGACGGCGTGCTGGCGTCGGCGTGAGGAGACCTTCCTGATGACCAGCAGCCTGAGGCGTGTCGCCATCGTCGGGCCCGTGCGGACCGCGGTCGGAGGGTTCGGGGGATCCCTCCGACCGCTCCCCGCCGAGCAGCTGGCGGCCGAGGTGGTCCGAGCCCTCGTCGCGCGCACCGGCGTCGACCCGGGCGTCATCGAGGACGTCGCCTTCGCGCAGTCCTACGCCAACTCCGAGGCCCCCTGCATCGGGCGCTGGGCCGCGCTCGCGGCCGGCCTGCCGATCGAGGTGCCGGGCTTCCAGACCGACCGCCGGTGCGGGGGCGGCCTGCAGGCCGTGATCACCGCCGCGATGACGGTGCAGACCGGTGCGGCCGACGTGGTCATCGCCGGTGGCGTGGAGTCGATGAGCAACATCGAGCACTACACGACGACCGCGCGCTGGGGCTCGCGGTCCGGCAACCAGACCCTCTACGACCGGCTCGACCGCGGCCGTGAGCGCTCGCAGCCGGAGGAGCGCTTCGGCCGGATCAGCGGGATGATCGAGACCGCCGAGAACCTCGCCCAGCGCTACGGCATCGGGCGCGAGGAGAGCGACGCGTTCTCGGTGCGCAGCCACCAGCGCGCCGCCGCGGCCTGGGAGTCCGGCGCGTTCGCCGCCGAGGTCGTCCCGGTGTCGGTGCCGCAGCGACGCGGCGACGACGTGGTCTTCGACCGCGACGAGGGCGTGCGCCCGGAGTCGTCGATGGAGACCCTGGGTCGGCTGCGCACGATCGAGCCCGGCGGGACGGTGACGGCCGGCAACGCCGCCCAGCAGAACGACGCGGCGGCCGCCTGCCTGGTCGTCGCCGAGGACCGGCTCGACGAGCTCGGCCTGGAGCCGATCGCCTGGTTCGAGGGCTGGGCCGCCGCCGGGGTCGACCCCGCGGTCATGGGCATCGGCCCGGTCTCCGCCGTGGAGCGCCTCTTCGCCCGCACCGGCGTGGGCTTCGACGACCTCGACCTGATCGAGGTCAACGAGGCGTTCGCCGTGCAGGTGCTCGCGGTGCTGCAGGGCTGGGGCCTGAAGCTCGACGAGGTCGAGGACCGGCTCAACGTCAACGGCTCCGGCATCTCGCTGGGGCACCCCATCGGCGCGACCGGGGTGCGGATCCTGACGACGATGCTGCACGAGCTCGACCGCCGGCGCGGCGGCCTCGCGCTGGAGACGATGTGCATCGGCGGCGGGCAGGGCATCGCCGCGCTCTTCCGGGGCGTGGCATCGTGACGACCGGGATCCTGGCCTACGGGGCCTACCTGCCTGCCCACCGGCTCGGCCCGGACAGCGGCGTGCGGGGCACCCGGGTGGTCGCGTCGTTCGACGAGGACGCCACCACGATGGCGGTCGAGGCTGCCCGTGGGTTGCCCGTGCCCGACGCGGTGTGGTGGGCGAGCACGACACCGCCGTACCTCGACAAGACGAACGCCGCCGCCGTGCACGCCGCGCTCCGCCTGCCGTCGTCGGTGCCGGCCGCCGACCTCGTCGGATCGGCGCGGTCGACCTTCGCCGCCCTGCGGGCGGCGGCCGTGGCCGGCGGGCTCGTGGTGGCCGCGGACGTCCGCGTCGGCAAGCCCGGCTCGCTCGACGAGAAGTCGGGCGGCGACGGAGCTGCCGCGGTGCTGCTCGGCGTGGGGGACCCGATCGCCGAGGTGCTCGGCGTCGCGGGCGAGACCCTGGAGCTGCTGGACCGCTGGCGCGACCCGCAGCGCACGACGGGTGAGCAGTGGGAGGAGCGCTTCGGCTTCGAGCAGTACGCCGAGCTGGTGCGCGTCGTCGCGACCCGGCTCCTCGACGAGGCCGGGCTCGCCGAGGCCGACCACGTGGTCGTCACCAGCGGCAACGCCGGGATCACCAAGCGGGCCGGCGCCCTGGTGAAGGGCGCCCTGTCGTCGGGCGGATCGCCGATCGGCTTCTCGGGTGCGGCCGACCCGCTGCTCGGGCTGGCCGCGGTGCTGGACGTCGCCGGTCCGGGGGAGACGATCCTGGTGCTCTCCGCGGTCGACGGCTGCGACGGACTGCTGCTCCGCACGACCGACCTCTTGGCCTCCCGCCGTGCTGTGCGTCCGGTGGCGGCCCAGCTGGAGGCCGGGCGCGACGTCCGGTACACCACCTACCTGTCCTGGCGCGGCCTGCTCGAGCGGGAGCTGCCGCGACGGCCCGAGCCCGACCGTCCGGCCGGTCCGCCGTCGTACCGTGCGGGGCAGTGGAAGTTCGGCTTCGCCGGCTCCCGCTGCACCTCCTGCGGCTTCCTGCACCTACCGCCGCTGCGGGTCTGCCGCGCGTGCTCGGCCGTCGACGCCATGGAGACGGTGTCGGTCGCCGACCTGACCGGACGGGTCGCGACGTTCACCGTCGACCGGCTCGCCTTCTCGCCGTCCCCGCCCGTGGTCGACGTGGTCGTCGACTTCGAGGGCGGCGGGCGGACGACCCTCGAAGTCGCCGACGCAGCCCCCGACGCGATCGGAGTCGGCACCGAGGTCGGCCTGGCGTTCCGTCGGCTCTTCACGGCCGGCAACGTGCACAACTACTTCTGGAAGGCGGTGGTCCGCTGATGGCCAGCAACGGGATCAAGGACGCCGTCGCAATCGTCGGGATGGGCTGCACCCGCTTCGGCGAGCGCTGGGAGTCCTCGACCGACGACCTGCTCCTGGAGGCGGTCGGGGAGGCCCTCGGCTCGGCCGGCGTGCAGCGCGATGACGTCGACGCCTACTGGCTGGGTACCCTCGGCTCCGGCCAGTCCGGGCTGACCCTGAGTCGTCCGCTCGGCATCGACCACAAGCCGGTCACCCGGGTGGAGAACTACTGCGCCACGGGCTCGGAGTCCTTCCGCAACGCCTGCTACGCGGTGGCGTCCGGCGCCTACGACCGGGTGATGGCCGTGGGCGTCGAGAAGCTCAAGGACTCCGGCTTCTCGGGCCTCCTGCGCGCCGACCCTCCCTCCGACGGCACGGCGGCGGAGCTGTCGCTCACGGCTCCCGCCGCGTTCTCGCTGCTCGACCCGGCGTACACGGCGAAGTACGGCGTCGATCCGGCGGCGATGCGCGAGGCGATGACCCACGTGGCGTGGAAGAACCACGTCAACGGCGCGCGCAACCCGAAGGCGCAGTTCCGCAAGGAGGTCGCCCGCGAGACCATCGAGGCTGCGCCGAAGGTCGCCGGGCGGCTCGGCATCTTCGACTGCTCCGGGGTCTCCGACGGCGCCGCGGCCGCGTTGATCGTGCGGGCCGAGGATGCCTACGACTACACCGACCGCCCGGTCTTCGTGAAGGCGCTGGCGCTCGCGGCCGGCCCGATGCGCGGCGGGCTCGACCCGTCGTACGACTTCACGACGTTCCCCGAGGTCGTCCACTCGGCTGCGGACGCCTACGCCCAGGCGGGCATCACCGACCCGCGCAGCGAGCTCTCGCTCGCCGAGGTGCACGACTGCTTCACCCCGACCGAGGTCGTGCTGATGGAGGACCTGGGGTTCACCGAGCGCGGCCAGGCCTGGAAGGACGTGCTCGCCGGCGACTTCGACCTCGGTGGGCGGCTGGCCGTCAACGTCGACGGTGGCCTGAAGTCCTTCGGCCACCCGGTCGGCGCCTCGGGGCTGCGGATGCTCTACGAGGCCTGGCTGCAGCTGCGCGGCGAGGCGGGCTCGCGGCAGCTGGCCGACCCCCGGCTGGCGCTGACCCACAACCTCGGCGGACGGCCCGGTGGGTGCGTGTCCTTCGTGTCGGTGGTGGGCAACGAGCGGGGCTGACCCCCGTTGGTCGGAGACCTGAGCCGCGGGGGGCTCAGCCCCGGATCGCGCTCCGCACCGCCTGCTCGACATCGAGGTCGGTGAGCGTGTTGATCGCCCGCACCGCGGTGACCTCCATCCGGTCGTCGGGCTGCATGCCGCCGGCGGCGAGGGTGAACACGATCGCGATCCAGCCGTCGACGGTGAGCAGACGGTAGGTGTCCCAGGCCTCGGCGAAGGACGGTACGTCGGCGCCGGCCCCGCTGTCGGCGAGCACCTGCAGGTAGCGCTCGAGCAGGCTCTTCTCCTCCGCCCGGCGCAGCTCGGTGGGGATCGAGTGCATGAGGAAGTAGGCGAAGTCCCGCAGCCCGTTCATCCGGTGGAAGACCTGCCAGTCGTAGATCCCGGCGGTTCCGTCGGCGTTGGCGTAGGTGTTGCCGAGATGGGTGTCGCCGTGGCACAGCGTCTGCGGCATGGCCTGCCAGACCCGGGAGAGCCGGGCCTGGTTCTGCACGTAGTCCTTCGTCAGACGACGGACCGGCTCCGGCACGACCCGGTCCTGGGCCATGAACCGCCGCTCGCTCCAGGTGAAGAAGCGCTTCATGAACGAGCCGCCGGGACGGCCGGCGTAGGTCTGCAGCCAGGCGAGGTCGGTGGCGAAGCGCGGTGACCGCCAGAAGCGTCCGTGCAGCGTGGCGAGGAGCTCGACAACGGCCTCCGCGTGCTCCTTGGGGGCCTCGTCGTCGGCGTCGTAGAAGGTCACCCCGCCCTCGCGCAGCGCGAGGTCCTCGAAGGCCAGGACGTAGCGCCCGCCGCTGCCCGAGCGGGCGACGTAGGGCGTGATCGTCAGGTCGGCGACGGTCGGCTGGAGCTGCTCGAAGAAGCGGGTCTCGTAGGTGTGGCAGCCGAACGTCGACACGATGACGCGGGGCGCCAGCTGCGAGGAGGTCCCCTTGGCGAAGGCCGTCGCAGGCAGGCCGGCGTCGCGCCCGGCGGCGTTCCAGTCGAGGTGGATCCGGGCCCGGTCGGTGGTGCCGCGGGAGTCGATCTCGACCCGCAGCCCCTCGACCCGGGCGCCCGGCGCGTCCCCGGCGAGCGCGGCGGTGAACTCCTCGGGCCGGAGCGAGTCCAGGCCGTAGCGGTGGTGGCCGGGGGTCCACGGAGCGGCGCCGAGCGCGGCGTCCCGGACGGTGGCGATGGTCGAGATCACGATGCCTCCTGGCTGATTGTCGAATCGAGATTCAAAAACCTAACACAGAATTTACGACCGTCAATTATGAGTTCGGGCCGCGTGGTCCGGTAGACAGTGGCTGTGACCTCGAAGGCGACCACCAAGGGCGAGCGCACCCGGCGGCGGATCCTGGCCGTGGTCGTGGAGCTGCTGGAGGAGCTGTCCTTCGCCGACGTGTCGATCGCGGAGATCACCCGCCGTGCGGAGGTGACGCGGCCCGCCTTCTACTTCCACTTCCCGACCAAGGGGGCGGCGGTCGCCGCCGTGCTGGAGGAGCTCCTCGAGGGGTTCGTCGAGGTCGCGGCCGCCTGGTACGAGCACCCGGGCGCGGATCCCGGCGCCGGGGTCGCGGAGGCGCTCGAGGCCACGGTCGGGCTCTGGCGCGGCAACGCGCGGCTGATGGACGCGATCGTGCGGGCCGCGGTCGCCGACGAAGAGGCGGCCCAGCTGGTCGCTGCCTGGGAGGAGCAGCTGACCGAGCGGGCGACGGACCGCCTGCGCCGCGACATCGGAGGCGCTCTGCCGCGGTCCGGTCCCTCGGTGGACGCGCTGGCCCGGCTGCTGGTCGGGGCGACGTTCGATGCGATGAGGCGCGACGTGCGCGCGATCGTCGAGACCGGGCGGCCGCTGCCGGAGGTGCCGGAGGCGCTCGCCCACGTGTGGTTGAGCGTCGTCGCCGTTCCCTGACGAGGCGCCGCGTGGCGTCGGTCACGGGTCTTGCCGTCGCCGATTCATTTAATCTATATTCAATTAGGTGAGCGACATCGACGCGACAGCGTGTGCCCTGGTCGAGGGTCTGTACGACGCCCTGGCGGCGGGCGACCGGGCCGCGATCGTCGACGCCCTCGCCGACGACTTCGTCGGCCGCCTGACCCCGGGCCTGCCGTTCGGCATCGGCGGGGAGCACCTCGGTCCCGACGCGATGGTCCGCGACGGGTGGTTCGCGATCGGCGCCCACTGGCGGGTGCGGGCCGAGCCGGCGTCGTACACGCTGCTGGGGGACGGACGCCTGCAGGTGCAGGGGACCTACCGCGGGAAGGGGCGCGCAAGCGGCCTGTCGTTCGAGGCGTGGTTCGTGCACCAGTGGGAGCTGCGCGACGGCCGGGTCTGCGGGCTGACCCAGCTGACCGACTCCGCCGCGTTCGTCGCGGCCCTCGGTCGGCAGCCCGCGTCGCTGGAGACCATGGACCTCTCGGTCAGCAACGGCCTGGCGACGCTGCGCCTCTCGCGTCCCGAGGCGCGCAACGCCATCGACCAACGCTTCGCCGACGAGCTGCTCGTCGCTGCCCTCCGCGTCGCCGGGGACCCGGCCGTCCGCGCCCTCCTCGTCGTCGGGGACGGCCCGGCCCTCACCGTCGGCGGCGACATCGGCTACTTCACCTCGCAGGGCGACGACCTCGGCGCGACGCTGCGGCGGATGACCACCCCGTTCCATCTCGCCTTCGAGGTGCTCGCGAGCCTCGACGTACCGATCGTGACCGTCGCCCAGGGCGCCGTCGCGGGCGGCGGGCTCGGCCTCGTGTACGCCGCCGACCTGGTCGTGGCCGCCGACGACGCCCGCTTCGTCACCGCCTTCGGTGCGATCGGCCTCAGCGGTGACGGCGGTGGCACCTGGCACCTCCCGCGCCTGGTCGGACCGGCCCGTGCGGCCCGTGCCTACCTGCTCAACGAGCCGATCGACGCCCGCCAGGCACTCGACTGGGGCCTCGTGGCCGAGGTGGTGGCGACACCGAACGCCCGCGCCCGCGGCGAGGAGCTGGCGCGGCGCCTCGCGGACGGGCCCACCCGGGCATTCGCACGGATGCGCGCGCTGCTGCGGGAGTCGTGGGACCGCAGCCTGCCCGACCAGCTCGGCGCCGAGATCGACGCGCTCGTCGCCTGTGCCGGCACCGAGGACGCCCGCGGTGCCACCGATTCCTTCCTCGCCAAGCGACGCCCGACCTTCCTCGGCCGCTGAGCCGCGGAGACCACAGGAGACACCTTGAAGAAGATCGCCGACTACGCGGCCCTCACCGGCCCGCTCGCCGTCGTCGTCACCCTCACGGGATGGCTGGTCGCCGGCTTCCTGCCGGTGCCGATCGGACCGGGGGACCAGGCCGAGGTGGCCAGCATGTTCCTCGACGACGCCACCCGGATCCGCGCCGGCTTCCTGATCGGGTCCGTCGGTGTGGTGCTGATGATCCCGCAGCTCGCGCTCATCTCGCTGCACCTGCGGCGGATGGAGCCCACCGGCTTCCCGCTGCTCGCGGTCGTCCAGGGGATCGCGGCGACGACGACGGTGCTGATCAACATGTTCCCGCACCTCATCTTCGCGCTCGCGGGCTTCCGTGGTGACCGCGACCCGAGCGAGGTCGTCCTGCTGGTCGACCTCGCCTGGCTGATGCTCTTCTGCGGCATCACCCCGTTCATCGTCCAGAACGTCGCCGTCGGCATCGCGATCCTGCGCGACCCCGCGGGGCTGATGCCGCGCTGGGTGGCCTTCCTCAACTTCTTCGTCGCCTTCTCGTTCCTGCCGGACCCGCTCGCCTACTTCTTCAAGAGCGGGCCCTTCGCCTGGAACGGGATCTTCGTCTTCTGGCTCGCCCTGACCACCTACTGCCTCTTCCTGCTCGTCATGTCCTGGGCATGCCGGCAGGCCAACAGGTCCCTCGAAGGAGCTGCATCATGACCGGACTCATCCGCGACACCGACGAGCACCGCGCGATCCGCGAGACGGTCGCGAAGATCTGCGCGCGCTACGACCAGAAGTACTTCCTCGAGCGCTCGCACGCCGGTGAGGACGTCACCGAGCTGTGGGCCGAGCTCGGCCAGGCCGGCCTGCTCGGCGTCCACCTGCCCGAGGAGTACGGCGGTGGGGGAGGTGGCATGCAGGAGGCCGTCGTGGTCGTCGAGGAGCTCTCTGCCCACGGCATGCCGATGCTGGTGTGGGTGATCTCGCCGGCCATGATCGGCTCGCTCCTGGTCGCCCACGGCTCGGAGGCGCAGAAGCAGGAATGGGTCACCGGCATCGCGGCCGGCACCAGGAAGGTCGCCTTCGGGCTCACCGAGCCCGACGCCGGTTCCAACAGCCACGAGGTCGCGACCACCGCGTCCCGCGACGGCGACGGGTGGCGGATCAGCGGCACGAAGTACTACATCTCCGCGATCGACCAGTGCGACGCCATCCTCGTGGTCACCCGCGACGCCGAGCTCTCGACGCCGGAGAGGAAGAAGCTGTCGATCTTCCTGGTGCCGACCGACGCCCCCGGCCTGAGCTTCCAGCGGATCCCGACCTCGATCGTCTCGCCGGACAAGCAGTTCACCGTGTTCTTCGACGACGTGCGCGTCGAGCCCGAGTGGCTGGTCGGCGAGGCAGGCAACGGCCTGCGCCAGGTCTTCGCCGCCCTCAACCCCGAGCGGATCATGGTCGGCGCGATCACGTCCGGCGTCGGTCGCTACGCCGTCGAGAAGGCGGCCGACTATGCCAAGACCCGTCAGGTCTGGTCCGTCCCGATCGGCCAGCACCAGGGCGTGGCCCACCCGCTGGCCGCGGCGCACATCGACGTCGAGCTGGCCCGCCTGGCCACCCAGCACGCCGCCGTCCTGTACGACGAGGGCGACGCCGGCACCGCCGAGGCGGCCAACATCGCCAAGTACGTCGGCGCCGAGGCCGCCCTGAAGGCGCTCGACCAGGCGATCCAGACCCACGGCGGCAACGGCCTCTCCCACGAGTACGGGCTCTCCGAGCTCTGGTTCGTCACCCGCCTCATGCGCACCGCCCCGGTCAGCCGGGAGATGGTCCTCAACTTCGTCGCGCAGACCTCCCTCGGCCTGCCGCGGTCCTACTGAGACGAACCCAGGAGACACAGTCATGACCCAGCAGACCCCCGCGTCGTCGTACGACGCCATCGTCATCGGCGCCGGCGCCGGCGGACTCTTCACCGCGGCCCGCCTGCAGCACCAGGGCTACCGCACGCTCGTCCTCGAGCGGCTCGACAAGGTCGGCGGCCGCGCATCGACGACCGATGTCGACGGCTTCAAGGTCAACGACGGCGCCATCGTCATCGAGTGCGGCACGTTCACCGAGCGCACCTTCCGCGAGCTCGACCTCCCGTGGGAGATCCGCGAGCCCAGCCCGCCGATCCTCTACCGGATCAAGGGCAAGGACGTGGACGTGACCGGCGGTGGCTGGGGCTTCCTGCTGCAGAAGCTCACCCGTCAGGGGGCCAAGCTGGTCGGCGGCATCGGCGCGGCACGCAAGGACGACGCGGCACTGCCCGAGGACCAGATGACCCTCCAGGAGTGGGTCGCGAAGTACACGAAGAACGAGGGCGTCCACGGCATCTTCCGCAACATGGCGGCCTCGGTCTTCTCGGTCGGCTCCGAGGAGCTTCCGGCGAAGGTGTTCCTCACCTACTTCACCCGCAAGAGCGCGTTCAAGCGCTTCGGCTTCCACCCGGAGGGCACGATCGGCGTGTGGAGGGCGCTCGCCGGCGCCATCGAGCGCGACGGCGGCGAGGTCCGGCTCTCGACCGAGGTCGAGCGGATCCTCGTCGAGGACGGTCGGATCGCGGGCGTCGTGCTCGCCGGCGGCGAGACCCTCACCGCGCCCGTGGTCGTCAGCAACGTGGGTCCGGCCGCGACGGTCGCCCTCGCCGGCCCGCAGGCGTTCGACGCCGACTACCTCGAGCAGGTCAAGCGCAACGACCGCCCGACGTCCATGATCACCTACAACTTCGCCAGCCAGGAGCGGCTGATCGATGCCCCGGGCATGCTCAGCTTCGCGACCTCGCGGCGCCTGGCCTACATCGCCAACTTCACCGACACCTGCCCGGAGATGGCGCCGGAGGGCTGGCACCTCTACACCGGCACGGGCGTGCCCAAGCCGGCCGTCGGTGACTTCGACGAGGAGGCGGAGTACGCCCTCCTGCTCGAGGACCTGCGCGAGACCATCCCCGGCTTCGACGAGCGGGCCCGGATCCTGAGCCGGGTGACCACGCGCGACGGCTGGCCGCCGCAGCGCGCCGTGTCCGGCTTCGACATGTCCCACGACACCCCGGTCGCCGGACTGTGGAACGTCGGCGACGCGGTCAAGGAGTACGCCAACGGCGGCACCACGGCGTGCGCGGAGACCGCCGAGATCGTGGCCGGCAAGATCACGGCCGCCTTCGCGCCGGCCGGCGCCTGACCAGTTTCTAATCCAAATAAGAAAAGTACGGGCCAGGTCTCGCCAAGCCGGCATAAGTCGAGTTATGCTAGTCGGGCAACGACGCACCGAGAACGGAGAAGACGATGAAGTGTGTGACGGTCGATTTCGACAAGTGCACGGGCCTGGGCATCTGTGAGTCGCTCGCGCCCGACTTCTTCGAGGTCAACGACGACGGCGAGCTGCTCCTCCTCAAGGAGGACATCGGCGACGCCGAGCTGCAGGAGGTCGAGGAGGCCGTGAACGGCTGCCCGACCGAGGCGCTGAAGATCGTCGACCGATGACCGAGGTGCGCCGGCTGGTCGTCGTCGGTGCCTCCCTCGCGGGGTTGCGGGCGGTCGAGGCCGCCCGCAAGACCGGGTACGACGGGGAGATCGTCCTCGTCGGCGCCGAGGAGCACCTGCCGTACGACCGGCCGCCGCTGTCGAAGGCGTTCCTCGGGGCGGCCGACGACAACGGCGACCTGCCCGAGGTGCCGTGGTTCCGGACCGAGGAGACGCTGCGCGACGAGCTCGGCGTCGACGTACGGCTCGGGAAGCCGGCGACGGCGCTCGACACCGAGGCGCGCACGGTCACCGTCGGCGACGAGCGGATCGGCTACGACGCGCTGGTGATCGCGACCGGCGCCCACGCCCGGGTGCTGCCCGGAGCGGACGGCTTGGAGGGCGTGTACCCGCTGCGGACCCTCGACGACTCCCTCGCCGTGCGCGAGAAGCTCGAGGCCGGCGCCCGCACTGTCGTGATCGGCGCCGGGTTCATCGGCTCCGAGGTCGCCTCCACCGCCCGCAAGCGCGGCCTCGAGGCCACGATCGTCGAGGCGCTGCCGACCCCGCTGGTCCGCGCGACCGGTCACGAGATGGGTGCTGCCATCGCCTCGCTGCACGCCCTCAACGGCACGAGCCTGCGCTGCGGCGTCGGTGTCTCGTCGATCGAGGGCGACGGCCGGGTCGAGCGGGTCGTCCTCGCAGACGGCTCGTCGATCGAGGCCGACCTGGTGGTCGTCGGCATCGGCGTGGTCCCGTCCGTCGGCTGGCTCGAGGGGTCTGGGGTGACCCTCGAGAACGGTGTGGTCTGCGACGAGAACCTGTGGACCGGCGTCCCGGGCGTGTACGCCGCCGGTGACGTCGCCAACTGGTTCAACCCGACCCTCGGCGAGCGCCAGCGGATGGAGAACTGGACCGCCGCCGCCGAGCAGGGTGCCGCGGCCGCGCGCAACGCCCTCGACCCGGAGAACGCCAAGCCCTACGGCACGGTGCCCTACTTCTGGTCCGACTGGTACGACGTGCGCATCCAGTTCGTCGGTTCGCCCGACGCCGACGAGGTCCGCCTCGTCGACGGCGACCCGGCCTCCGGCGGCCGGTGGGTCGCGCTCTACCGTCGCGGCGACCGCCTGATCGGCGCGCTGACCGTCAACGGCCAGACGGAGATCATGAAGTACCGCGTG
>DATLIG010000143.1:0-2310 GCA_035539555.1 Nocardioides sp.
TTCGAGCGCCCGATCTTCGACACCGCGATCCTGCAGGCCGGCGTGGTGCGCGAGCTGTCGACGTCCCACGCCATCGTCGACGGGGCGCTGGTGTCGACCGCGGTCGAGAACGGCACCCACGTGGTGGCAACCGCCACCGACGTCGCCGGCCAGCCGGTGTGGCAGCAGGACGCCGCCGGGTCCGTGACCCACATGCACTACGACGCGCTGAACCGCCTGGTGCGCGTCGACCTGCCCGACGGGGCGCAGCACACGGTGAGCTTCGACTCGTACGGCCGCCCCGCCCAGGTGGGCCGCGCCGGCCTCGCGTCGGTGCGCTACACGTACGATCCGACGACCGGCCTGCCGGCGATGCGCGAGGTCCTGACCGCGGCCGGCGACGTGGAGCGCTCCGTCCTCTGGACGCGCGACGCGATCGGCCGGGTGGTCAGCGAGCTGCACACCCAGCCCGCGACCGCCGCGATCCGGACCTTCCACCATCGCTGGGACGGCGATCTCGGCGACGGCACCACGGTGGCCGGACAACGCGGCCACCTCACCCAGGTCGAAGGCCAGGGCTTCCTCCGCCGGGCGCTCTACCGTCGCGACGGGACCCTCGCCGAATCCACGCTGCGGCTCGGCACGTGGCGCGAGCTGCAGCAGCAGCGGACCTACTACGAGGACGGTTCGCCCAAGGACCTCCGCTGGACCGTGCGCGACGGCGCCGGCACCATCCGCCACGCCTTCACCCAGACCAACGTCGTCGACGCCTACGGCCGCCTCGCCGAGATCCGCCTCGACGGCTCACCGATCGCCACGATCACCTACGACCCGGAGAACCGCCTCGCCCGCGTCAACCTGACGAGCGGCGAAGCGGTGGCGTACCACTTCGATCCGGTCACCGGTCGCCCCTCGGGCTACTGGCAGGACGGCGGCACCTGGAACGGCGGCGTCGACTGGACGATGAGCCCGCGCGGGCTGGTCGCGAGCGAGACCATCGCCTTCGGCGACCAGACCACGCAGCGCGACTACGCGTACGACCCGCGCGGCTTCCTCACCGCCAGCCGCGACAGCACCGACGACAGCACCTACGCCTATGACGCGGCCGGCTTGCCCACCCACACCTCCGACGCGCTCGGCGCCCGCGACCTCGTCCGCGCGGGCACGACGCTCATCGCCGGCGATCACCTCTACCGCTACGACCCACTCGGCCGCGTCGCCCAGCGCGACGACCTCCACCTCGCCTACGGCCCGACCGGCCAGATCGACGTCGCCCGCCGCGGCGACCGCACCTGGGGCTACATCTACGACGAGGCCGGCAACCGCCTGTACAAGCACGAGCACGGCCAGCCCACCGAGGCGTACCTCGACGGCGCCTACCTCGACGACAGCACCTTCGTGGTCCCCGTCGAGCTCGCCGGCCGGGTGATCGGCGTCTACCAGGTCAGCGCCACCGGCGCCGAGCTCCGCCTCCTGCCCACCGACCCGCGCGGCACCCTCCTCGGCGACGACGGCACGCCGCTCCTCCCCACCCCCTTCGGCACCCGCGCCACGCGCCCGGCCCTCGCGCGCGCCCTCGACTTCGCGGCGCGCGGCTACGACCCCGATCTCGGCGTCGTGCGCTTCGGCGTCCGCGACTACGACCCGTACCTCGGCCAGTTCTGGACCCCCGATCCCCAGTTCCTCGAGGCCATCGACAAGGTCGCGGCCAGCCCGGTCGACGGCAACCTCTACACCTATGCGCGCAACAACCCGCTGAGCCTCGTCGATCCGAGCGGGCTCGAGCCCGAGAAGGTCGACAAGACCTTCGACGTCAAGATCGTCGACGGCTACCTGGCCAACGAGCAGCGCGGGCCGGTCACCGTCCAGGTCGTGGGGTTCGAGCTGAAGACCTCGGGCCTGGGGGTCCAGGCCGAGCTGACCGCGGCCAAGGTCGCCATCTCCGGCAAGCCCTTCCAGGACTACGTCGAGGTCGGGGTCGAAGCGACGCTCGGGCAGGTGTCGGGCAGGCTCGGGCTCGACGGCGTCGAGGTCGACCTCGTCGCCTACGAGACCAAGTTCCAAGCCGGCGCTGGCCCGGTCACGGTCGGCGCGAGCTTCGGGCTGATGGCCGGCTTCAGGAGCCAGATCAAGGACTGGAAGATCTCCGGCGAAGGCAAGTTCGGCGTCGGGCTCGAGTTCGAGATCGACCTCAAGAAGGTCGTGGAGTTGGTGAATGGGGATTCCGTGATGCCGCTTGTGCGCGAGTACATGGAGAAGCAACAGCTCGAGGCCGACCGCGCCCGGTGGGCCGCGGCCCTCGAGGCCACGACCGGCCGACTCCAGGCGATC
>DATLIG010000144.1:0-12855 GCA_035539555.1 Nocardioides sp.
GTCTCGGCGCTGGTGTCGGGGAGCTCGGTGACGGTGATCGTGATCGTGGTCGCACCCTTCGCCATCACCGCCGTCCCGGACCGCCCGTCGTCGTCACCGGCGACCTCGTGGAAGCCGGCCGCCTCGAAGGAGCCGACCAGCCGCTCCCGCGCCTCGACGAGGTCCACCAGGTCGTACTGCCCCCGCAGGATCCGCCGCTCCCCCGCCGCCGTCGCGACGTCCTCGTCCCACCGCACCTGGTAGGGCAGGTCGAGCTGCGCGTTGCCGGGCAGCGGGTAGCAGCCGCTCCCGATCGCGTCGGTGGTGATCAGCGGGCGGTAGTTGTTGGTGGGGACGGCGCGGCCGAACGACTGGCTCAGCAGCAGCACGGCGAGGACGACGAGGATCCCGACGACGACGCCGGCCCTGCGCAGCCGGGGAGCGACGGCGGGAGTGGGCATGGTGGCCGAGGATAGTCGGGTGCCCCGCGCGAGCCCGGGAGGGTCAGTGCGTGGCCGTCAGGGCGTTGCGCAGCCGCTCGGGGCTCACCCGCCAGAAGTCGTGCTGCCTGCCGTCGACGAAGGTCACCGGGATCTCGTGGGCGAAGCGGTCGCCCAGCTCGGGGTCGTCGTCGATCGAGACCTCCACGAAGCTCTCCCCCAGCTCGGCGCAGACCGCCTCGATGACGGCGCGGGCGTCGTCGCAGAGGTGGCAGCCGGGCCGGCCGTAGAGCGTGACGCGCGGAGCGCTCATTCGAGGATCCCCAGCGCCTTGCGGCGCTCGTGGCCACGGAGCATGCCCTTGCGGATCTTGCCGGTGACCGTGCGCGGGAGCGCGTCGACGACCTCGACCCGCCCCGGTCGCTTGTACGGCGCCAGCCGCTCCTCGGCGATCGCGTGGACGGCCGCCACGAGGGCGTCCGCGTCGGCTGCGGCGTCCACCGGGACGACGTACCCGACGACGGCCTCGCCGGTGCGCTCGTCGGGCGTGCCGAGGACCGCGACCTGACGGACCCCGTCCACCTCGCTGATCACGGCCTCGACCTCGGTCGGGTAGACGTTGAAGCCGGAGACGATCACCAGCTCCTTGACCCGGTCGACGAGGTAGAGGTCGCCGTCACGGTCCAGGAAGCCCACGTCGCCGGTGGACCACCAGCCGTCGTCGGCGGGGCCGTCCGCACCGTCGGGCCAGTAGCCGCTGAACAGGTTGCGGCCGCGGATCTGGATCTCGCCGGCGTCATCGGCCTCGGCGCCGCGCAGCGGCCGGCCGTCGTCGTCGACCAGACGCAGGTCGATGCCGGCGAGCGCGGCGCCGACGGAGCCGGGCTTCGGGTTCGCCGAGAGCAGCGTGGTCGTGACGACGGGCGCTGCCTCGGTCAGCCCGTAGCCCTGGTGCACCGGGATCCGGGTCAGCGCGGTGAACTCCTCGACCACCTCCGCCGACAGCGGTGCCGAGCCGGACAGGATCATCCGGACCGGACCCAGGCGCTCCGCGAGCGCGTCGACGTCGCGCCAGGCCGCGAAGACGGGCGGCGCGACCGGGACGACACTGCACGCCTCGTCCTCGATCAGGTCGAGGGTGCCCTCCGGGTCGAAGCGGTCGGTGAGGACCAGCTTGGCGCGGTGCCGGATCACGCCGCCGAGGACCGCGCCGAGTCCGTAGACGTGGAAGAGCGGCAGCACGCCGAGCACGACGTCGTCGGTGTGGATCATCGGCGGCTCGACGCCGCCGACCTGGTCGACGTTGGCGAGCAGCGCACGGTGGGTGAGCATCGCGGCGCGCGGGCGACCGGAGGTGCCGCTCGTGTAGAGCAGCACGGCGAGCTTCTCGGGGTCCGGCAGCGGCGGGACCGGCCGGACGTCGGTGGCCCGCAGGTCGTCGTACCCGGTCTCGCCGGAGGCGGCCTCGGCGCCGACGACGACGAGGCGGGGCCGCGGCCGGCCCTCGTCGTGGGCGGCGGCCGCCACCTCCGTGCGGCCGACCGCCTCGCGGACCACCCCGACCGTGTCGGCGTCGACGACGACGGCGCGGGCACCGGAGTCGACGAGCATCGCGGCGAGCTCGGCGACCGTCGAGCCCGGGTTGACCGGCACCGCGACGGCCTGCGCACGCAGGATGCCGAGGTACGACGTGACGAACTCGATCCGGTTGCCCATGGCGACCATCACGCGGTGCCCGGCGAGGACGCCGATGGCGCCGAGGCCCGAGGTGACCCGGTCGACCTCGTCGTCCAGTCCCGACCAGGTCAGGCCCCGGCCACCCGCCTCGACGACCGCGAGCCGGTCCGGCAGGTCGAGGGCCGCCGCGTGGACCAGCGCAGCCACGTCGGGAGCGACGGCGTGGTCCGTTTCGGGCATGAAGGCGATCCTACGACGTGGTCGCGGGACAGGAACCCGGAGGAAACACCGATGCCCAGCCCTAGAGTGGAGCCATGGGATCGTCGGCCGACCGGCCTCGCCGCCTGAACCTCCAGCAGCGCTCCAAGCTCGCCGGGGAGGCGGCCGCTGCCGCGGCCGAGGTCGAGACCGCACTCGCGCAGCCCGCGGACCCGCACGCGGCGGCATTCTTCGACGTCGACAACACCGTCATGCAGGGCGCGAGCATCTTCCACCTCGCCCGCGGGCTCTACCAGCGTGACTTCTTCACGACCCGCGACCTGATCGGCGCAGCGTGGAAGCAGGCGTACTTCCGCTTCGTCGGGGTCGAGGACCCCGAGCACGTCGCCGAGGCGCGCAACTCCGCGCTCGCCTTCATCGCCGGCCACACCGTGCAGGAGCTCGAGGAGATCGGCGAGGAGATCTTCGACGAGGCCATGGCGCACCGGATCTGGCCCGGCACGCGGGCGCTGGCCCAGCTGCACCTCGACCAGGGCCAGCGGGTCTGGCTGGTGACCGCGGCGCCGATCGAGATCGCCAGCCTGATCGCCCGCCGCCTCGGCCTGACCGGTGCCCTGGGCACGGTGGCCGAGCACGTCGACGGCGTCTACACGGGCAAGCTGGTCGGCGACATGCTGCACGGCCCCGCGAAGGCGATCGCGGTGCAGGCGCTCGCGGAGCGCGAGGGCCTCGACCTCGCCGCCTGCTCCGCCTACAGCGACTCCGCCAACGACCTGCCGATGCTGGGCCTGGTCGGCGACCCGTGCGCCATCAACCCCGACCCGAAGCTGCGGTCCTACGCCCGGAGCCACGGCTGGCGGATCCGCGACTACCGGACGGGCCGCAAGGCCGCCCGGGCCGGGCTCGCGGTGGGCTCGGCGGCCACCGGTGCGGCCGTCGCGGGCACCTTCCTCCGACGCCAGATGAGGAAGCGGACGGGCTGATCCGGGCGGTCGGCACGACGCGCTGCCGACGTGATCACATCTGGTCAGGCACTGGTCAGGAATGACTACTCCCAACGGGTGTTTTGCGGCCGCTCGGTTATCGCGTTCCAGTACCACTGCGGAAGGATCCGCCGTAGGATCCCGTCCGGGGGTACAAGGGAGGGGACCGGGTATGACCTGGGAACGGAGCGATGTCGCGCGCGGGCTGGACGCCCTGCGCGCCGCTGTCGTCGCTGCGCTCACCCTCGAGCCCCCCACGGCCCTCGCGGTCGCCGGCGGCCCGGCCGGCCGTACGCCGCTGCGGCGTACCGACCACTGGCTGCTCAGCGAGGCCCACGCCGAGAGCGACGATTCCTACGAGCGCGGCGGCTCGGGCGGCAGCAGCTACAACGACTCGACGCTGGCCACCTCCTCGGAGGACTCCCCGGAGGAGCGCGAGCGGCTGATCGGGCTCGTCGAGCTCGCCCGCGGCGGCGACGCCGAGGCGTTCGGGATGCTCTACGACCACTACCAGTCGTCGGTGTACCGGTTCCTCTACTACCGCACCCGCTCCGTCGTGGTCGCCGAGGACCTCTGCTCGGAGACCTTCTTCCGGGCGCTGCGCAACATGCCGTCGTTCCGCTGGCAGGGCAAGGACTTCGGCGCCTGGCTGATGACCATCGCCCGCAACCTGGCCACCGACCACTTCAAGGCCGGCCGCACCCGCCTCGAGCTGACCACCGAGGACATGGGCCAGCACGACGACTCGACCGAGGGCCCCGAGAACGCCGTCCTCGCGAGCCTGACCAACGAGATCCTCCTCGACGCGCTCACCAAGCTGCCGAACGAGCAGCGCGACTGCCTGATCATGCGATTCCTGCAGGGCATGAGCATCGCGGAGACCGCGGCCGCGCTCGGCCGCAGCGACGGGGCGATCAAGCAGCTCCAGCTGCGCGGCGTGCGCAACCTGGCGAAGCTGATGCCGGAGGGTCTGCGATGACCCGTTCGGGCTATGCCGTCATGGTCATTCGGACCGTAACCACAGGGAGCCTCCTGTCGTTGGATGTCTACAAGGACATCCGGGCCGTCACGGCCCCCTGGACACGAGGACGGACGTTGTGATGCGCGGGAATGGTTGGTCGCGCGGCGCGGAGGAGTTCGACGCGCTGGTCTCCGGTGGTGCCGGAGACGGTGCGGAGCACGCCGAGCTGCTCGAGCTCGTCGCCGCCCTGCGCTCCGTGCCCCCCGTGACCGCCCGCCCCGAGTTCGTCTCCTCGCTGCGCACCCAGCTGGTCGCCGCCGCCGAGCGGGCCCCGGCCGTCGTCCAGGCAGACGTCGCCGCCCGGCTCACCCCGCGTCAGCGCCGCGGCTCGCGCGAGCGCCGTATCGCCGCCCTCGTCGGTGGCTTCGCCGTGGTCTCCGCCACCGGCTCGATGGCGATGGCGGCCCAGGACGCCCTGCCCGGTGACGTCCTCTACCCCGTCAAGCGGGCGATCGAGAACGCGCAGACCAACCTTCAGTCCGACGGTGCCTCGAAGGCCGACACCCTGCTCTCGCACGCGGAGGCACGGCTCGAGGAGGTGCGCGAGCTCACGGCTCGCGACGCCGACTCCGACGTCATCGCCTCGACGCTCCAGGACTTCACCGACCAGACCACGCAGGCGTCCGAGCTGGCCCTCGACGACTTCTCGGAGACCGGCAAGCCCGGCGGGATCGCCGAGCTGCGTGCGTTCGCCGCTGACAGCATGGACACCCTCGGCTCCCTGGGCCCGCTCGTGCCCGAGGAGCTCCGCTCCCCGCTGATCACGGCCACCCAGACGGTCCGCCAGGTCGACGCCGCGGCGTGGGAGGCCTGCCCGACCTGCTCCGACGGCGGCCCGGCCGAGCTGCCCGACCTCGCCACCATCGAGGAGGTCAAGGCGCTGCTCAACCTCCCGGTCGTCGACCAGGGCGCGGAGACGCTGCCGCCCGTGGCGAGGCCGAACAAGGACAGGCCCGCGAGCGGGCCGACCAGCGGCGCCGAGCCGAGCGACACCGCGACGACCTCGGGTCCGGTCGACGACCTGACCAAGAACGTCGACGACGCCATCGACGACATCACCAGCGGCATCGGCGGTGGCGACTCCACCGACAAGCCGACCTCGGGCAGCACCGACACCGTCATCGGCAGCGTGCTGGACGGCCTCGGCGGCGTCCTGGGTGGGTTGCTGAAGTAGCCCCTGAGCCTCGTCGGTGAGGCTCCGCGTCCCGTGACGCGTCGATCAGTCAGCCCGCTGGCGCGGCCCGATCCGACAGTCCTCGACCGTCAGCCTTCATCCGTGCCTTCGCGAGCTCAGGCACGGCGGCCTCACTTGAAGACGCTCTCGCGCTGCATCAGCAGGCTGTAGAGCGTCTGCTGGATCGTCTCGCGCACCTGGTCGGTCACGTTGAAGACCAGCATCGGGTCCTCGGCCGCACCGTCGTCGTACTCGTCCGTGCGGATGGGCTCGCCGAACTCCAGCAGCCACTTCGACGGCAGCGGCACGAGGCCGAGCGGGCCGAGCAGCGGGAAGAACGGCGTGATCGGGATGTAGGGGACGCCGAGCAGACGCGCCAGCGACGGGATGTTGCCGACGAGCGGGTAGATCTCCTCGGCGCCGACGACCGACAGCGGGATGATCGGGACGCCGGTGCGCAGCGCGGCGGAGACGAAGCCGCCACGGCCGAAGCGCTGGAGCTTGTAACGCTCGGAGAACGGCTTGCCGATGCCCTTGAAGCCCTCGGGCCACACGCCGACGAGCTCACCGCCGCGCAGCATCCGCTCGGCGTCCTCGTTGCACGCGAGCGTGGCGCCGCCCTTGCGGGCCAGCGCGCCGACCACCGGGAGGCGGAACACGAGGTCCGCGCCCAGGGGCCGCAGGTGGCGACCGGTCTGGTCGTGGATCGAGACCATGGTCATGAGGCCGTCGATCGGGATCGTGCCCGAGTGGTTGGACACGACCAGGGCGCCGCCCTCGGCCGGGATGTTCTCGATGCCGCGGACCTCGATGCGGAACCACTTCTGGGCGATCGGGCGCAGCGCCGCCATGAAGAAGCGCTCGGTGACCTCGGCGTCGAAGCCGTACTCGTCGACGGTGTAGTCACCGGTCAGGCGGCGGCGCAGGAACGCCAGGAAGCGGGCCAGCTGCGGCTCCCACTGGTCGCCGAACAGCTCGCGCGCGGCGTGCTGGAAGGCCGCCAACCAGTCGCCGACGGGGATGCCCGCGAGCGGGCTGAGGCCGCGCTCCTCGGTGCGGGCGGCAGGGACCGCGGACGGAGCGTCCTGGCCGAGTCCGTCGAGCAGGGAGGCCGTCTCGATGACCGGCGCGTCGTCGGCGACACGGACCACGGGCTCGGGCTTCGGCGCGGCCGGCTTCTTCGCCGGAGTCGCCTTCTTCGCCGCAGGAGCTGGCGCCTGCGGCGCCGGGGCGGGAGCCTCAGCAGCGTCCGCCTTGTCCTCGTTGGCGGGCTTGCGCGGAGCGCCGGACTTGGGCGCGAGTCCACGAGCCGCGGAGGAGGGCCGGGTGCCGGTGCCGCGTCCGGGACGTCCGCGGGTACCGATCGGGATGATCTCGGCGTCAGCCATCCTTGCCTCCGGCAACGGTGAGCTGGGCGGGACGGTCGTCGTCGACCGGCGGGAGGTGGTCGGCCAGGGCACCCAGCACGCGGTCGGTGCGGCGGCTGCCCGGCGGGATGGTGCCGACGAACTCGGCGAAGGCCCCGGCCGTCGTGTACGACGGCTCGAAGCCGAGCTCGGTGCGCATCCGGGTCGTGTCGACGCCCCGGCCGTAGGTCAGGAAGGCGACCAGCTCGGGCGACAGGTCGGCCATCCGGGCCGACTTGAGGACCGAGCCGACACCACCGAAGGCCGGGCCGGGGAGCGGGACGCTCGTGCGACCCATCCGGCGCAGGGCCTGGGAGAGCATCAGCAGACCGTCGCCGGCGACGTTGAACGTGCCGGGAACGTCGCTCAGCACCGCGTGCCGCAGCACCCGGTTGAGGTCGGTCTCGTGGAGGAACTGCAGGCGCGGGTCGAAGCCGAGCACCGTGGGGATCACCGGCAGCCGGAAGTACGACGCCAGGGGGCTCACCACGCGGGGGCCGAGCACGTTGGCGCAGCGCAGCAGGGTCACGGTGGCGTCGGGGCGACGGCGCGCGAAGCCGCGCACGTAGCGCTCGACCTCGTTGACGTCCTTGGCGTACCCACTGCGCGGAGGCCGGCGGGGCTCCATGTCCTCGGTGAACATGGCGGGGTCACGGCTGCTGGCGCCGTACGCGGTCGTCGAGGACTTCACGACGAGCTGGCGGACCTGCTCGGACTTCTGGCAGGCCGCGAGGAGCTGCATCGTCCCGATGACGTTGAGCTCCTTCATCGTGCCGCGCGCACCGGCGGAGCCGGGCGTGGCGATGACGCTCATGTGGACGACCGTGTCGACGTCCTCCTTGGCGATCACCTTGGCGATCACCGGGTTGCGGATGTCGGCACGCACGAACGTGACGTCGCCGAGGTCACCGCGCGGCGGGACCACGTCGACTCCGACGACACGGTCGACCCCGGGGTCGTTGGCGAGGGTGCGCGCAAAGGTCCGGCCGAGGTCTCGCGAGACCCCCGTGACCAGGACCGTGCGACCGGCGCCCATACCGCTGACTCCTCAGGGTTTGGCCGGTGCGCGAGGCGCGCACCGGCGACGGCAGGCTGGCGTTACTTGCCGAGCTTGCGACGCTGAACGCGCGTCTTCTTCAGCAGCTTGCGGTGCTTCTTCTTCGCCATGCGCTTGCGTCGCTTCTTGATGACAGAACCCACGTGGAACCTCTCCAGAGCGTCGGACGAGGCTCGCCCGACGGTGCTACGACGCTCCGGGCAGACCCCGGAGCTCCGGGTCAGCCTATCGGGCCGCCCGCGGGCGCTGTGAATCAGCGGCTGCGGTGGGATGAAGATCGCATCACGGCGGTCGGCGGGGGCTGCTGGGGCAGGAATCACCTCTTCAGCGGCGATTCCTGCACTTCCTGGCCGTTGCAACGGTCAAGAAGTGCCAGTTTCGCCGCTGAAGAGGTGATTCCTGCATCCAGGCCGCCGGATCCAAGCGCGTGGCTGAGTCGCTCGCTCAGCCGGCGGAGTAGAAGGACTTCCGGAGGTACTCGTTGACGTCGTCCTCGGTGACCCGGAACGAGCGGCCGACCCGCACCGCGGGGAGCTCTCCGTTGTGGACCAGGCGGTAGACGGTCATCTTGGAGACCCGCATCACCGAGGCGACCTCGGCGATGGTGAGGAACTTGGGGTCCGGTAGGGACTCGGTGCGCTCGCGCGACGGAGGAGCCATGACAACCCAGCTTTCTGCGCGCCCGTCACCGCCTTCCCCAGCCGTGAACCCTGCGGACGCCTCTGCGTGAGAATAGGGCCGGATGTGACTCGTGGGGAAGAGATTGACCAGTGAAACTTTTGGGACCCGGCGTGTCGACTTGACCCGACCCTCTCTCGCCCTCGCGAACTACACCGTTGTGATCCGTGTGGGGTCCTGTCGGTGGTCGCTGGCAGACTGCTCGCCATGACGATCCAGGCACTGCTCCTCGACCTGGACGACACCCTCGTGGACCACCGCGGCGCGGCCGATCGGGGCGTGCGGTCGTGGCTGTCCGGGCTGGGCCTGGCCGACTCCCCGGCCGGTCTCGAAGAGCTCGTCGAGCGGTGGTTCGTACTGGAGGCGCGCCACTACGAGCGCGCCCAGCGCCGCGAGCTGACCCATGCCGAGCAGCGGCGGGTCCGGATCCGGGAGTTCCTGCCCGGCTGGGACCTCGCCGACGACGAGCTGGCCGACGACGTCTTCGCCGGATTCCTCGGCTGCTACCAGGCCGCGTGGCGGGCCTTCGGTGACGCTCGGGCGACGATCGAGCGCGCCCTGCGGGCCGGTCTTCCGGTCGGCATCCTCACCAACGGCGACCAGGCCGTCCAGACCGAGAAGCTGCGCCGCACCGGGCTGCTGCGCCCCGACGTGCCGGTTTTCGCGTCCTCCAGCCTGCCGGCCGCCAAGCCGGACCCCCGCTCCTACCTCACGGCCTGCGCGCGCCTCGGCGCCGACCCGGCGCGCACGCTGATGGTCGGCGACTCGCTGCGCCACGACGTGCTCGGCGCCCGCGAGGCCGGCCTGCAGGCGCGCCTGCTCGACCGCCACGGACGGTACGACGCCCGCCGCACCCCGTCGGGCGTGGCGGCCGTGCGCGGGCTGGCCGAGCTGGACTGGCCGGCCGCCGCCGCGAGCTGACGCCCATCGTCGGCGACCGCGGAACCACGGTCGCCGCAGTGGCGCGAGCGACGCGCTCGCACAGACCTACTCGCGTAGACCTAGCTACCGAGCTCGGCGGAGCGGTCCCGGGCCGCCTCGAGGGCAGCCAGGAAGGCCGCCCGCACGCGGTGCACCTCGAGCTCGCGCAACGCAGCGGCCGTCGTACCTCCCGGCGAGGTGACCTGCTCGCGCAGCACCGCGGGGTGCTCGTTGGTCTCGCGCAGCATCGCGGCGGAGCCGACGACGGTCTGCACGGCGAGCTCATGGGCGATGGTGCGGGGCAGGCCGAGGTGCACGCCGGCCTCGATCATCGCCTCCACGACGAAGAAGATGTAGGCGGGGCCGGAGCCGCTGATCGCGGTGACCGCGTCCTGCTGCTTCTCGGGCACGCGCACGACGTGGCCGACGGAGGTGAGCAGGGCCTCGGCCTCCACGAGGTGCTCCTCGTCGCAGTGCGTGCCGGGCGAGATCGCCGCCATGCCCTCGTCGACGAGGGCGGGGGTGTTCGGCATGACCCGGACGACCGCCACCCCGGCAGGCACGCGGGACTCGATGAAGGACGTGGTGATGCCCGCCGCGAGGGAGACCAGCAGCTGACCCGGGCGCAGCGCCGGCCCGATCTCGCCGAGCACGTCGGCCATGTCCTGCGGCTTGACGACCAGCAGGACGGTGTCGGCCTCGGCGGCGGCCGCGACGTCGGCGACGACCGGGACGCCGTACTTGTCGGCCAGCTCGGCGGCACGCTCCGCGCGCTTCTCGACCACGACCAGGTCCCCGGCGCTGCGGCCGGCGCGGATGAGGCCGGAGAGCAGGGTCTCCCCCATCACGCCGGCACCGATGACGGCGGTGCGCTTGCTCACTGCGGTGACTCGCTCACTTCTTGGAGACCAGGGACGTCAGGAAGAGTGACAGGTTCCGGGGACGCTCCGCCAGTCGCCGCACGAGGTAGCCGTACCACTGCTCGCCGTAGGGCAGGTAGACGCGAACCCGCTCGCCGTCGGCGGCCAGCCGGCGCTGCTCGGCGGGACGGACGCCGTAGAGCATCTGGAACTCGTAGGTGCCCGGCGCGCGGCCGTAGCGGCTGGCGAGCGCCGCGGTGATCTCGACCAACCGCGGGTCGTGGGTCGCGACCATGGGGTACCCGTCGCCCGCGAAGAGCGCCTTGAGGCAGCGGACGTAGGAGCGGTCGACCTCGGCCGGGTCGGTGAACGCGACCTCGGCGGGCTCGTCGTAGGCGCCCTTGCAGAGCCGGACCCGGCTGCCGTCGTACGCGAGGGAACGGCAGTCCGCCTCGGTCCGGTGGAGGTAGGCCTGGAGCACGGCCCCCGTGCCGGGGAAGTCCTCGCGCAGCGCCCGGACGATGGCCAGCGTGGCATCGGTGGTGGAGTGGTCCTCCATGTCGATGGTGACCGTGGTGCCCGCGCCGGCGGCGGCGCGGCAGATCTTGCGGGCGTTCTCGAGCGCGATCCGCTCACCGCCGGGGAGGCGCAGGCCGATCGCGGTGAGCTTGACGGAGGCCTCGGCCCGGTCACCGAGACCGGCGTCGGCGATCCTGTCGAGCAGGATCCGGTAGGCCTGGACGGCCGCGGTCGCCTGCGCCTCGTCGAGGGTGTCCTCGCCGAGGTGGTCGATCGTCGTGTCGATCCCCTCGGCGGCCAGCCCGGCGACCACGTCGAGCGCCTCGCGCACCGTCTCGCCGGGCACGTAGCCGCGGACGATCGTCGACGAGATCGGCAGCGTCGAGACGAGTCCCTTCACCGCACCGCTGCGCGACAGCAGCAGGAGGGCGTCGCGAACCGGTCTCATGTCCCCGAATCTACGGCCGCGCCGGTCGGTGGAGCCGGCGGGTCCCCGGAGGGGAGGACTCTCCTGGGCGAGGACTTCGTGGCCTGGGTGTGGGCAGGTATGCTCTTCCTCGAGGGGAGTACCTCGAGACTCTTCCCCGGTCAGTACGGAGCCGCCACCGGCTCCCCGGGTGGAGGCCGTGCGGTCCACGTCGTGGTCCGAGCGGTGAGGGAGACCTCGTGCCTACAAGCACGAGGAGTTTCCTGTGTCCATCACTGCCTTCGCAGCCACCGAGACCGTCTCGACCGGCCTCGACAGCATCGGTACGCCGACGCTCTGGGCTCTCACCATCGCCGCGATCCTCGGCCTGCTCGCCGTCGACTTCCTCGCCACCCGCAAGCCGCACGAGGTCTCGATGCGCGAGGCGGTGCTCTGGTCGCTGTTCTACATCTCGCTGCCCGTGGCGTTCGGGGCCTGGGTGCTCAAGGAGCACGGAAGCGAGATCGGGGTCAGCTACTACACCGGCTACATCGTCGAGAAGTCGCTGAGCGTCGACAACCTGTTCGTCTTCATGCTGCTGCTCTCCGCCTTCGCCGTGCCGAAGGCGCTGCAGCAGCGGGTTCTCCTGTTCGGCATCATCGGCGCGCTGGTGCTCCGCGGCATCTTCATCGCGCTCGGGGCGGCCGCCCTGTCGGCGTTCACGTTCGTGTTCCTCATCTTCGGCCTCGTCCTGCTGGCCACCGGCGCCAAGCTGCTCAAGGACGCGCTCAGCGGTGCGGCCGAGGAGGAGCCGGACCCCAACGAGATGCGCGTGGTGAAGGTCCTGCGTCGCTTCTGGCCGGTCACGGAGGACTACCGCGGCGCTCGGATGACGGTGAAGCAGGCCGGACGCCGCGCCCTGACCCCGCTCGCCCTGGTGACCGTCGCGGTGTTCATGACCGACATCGTCTTCGCCGTCGACTCGGTGCCCGCCGTGTACGGGATCACCGCCGACCCGTACCTCGTCTTCGCGACCAACGCCTTCGCGCTCCTCGGCCTCCGGGCGCTCTACTTCGTGATCGAGGGCCTGCTCGCCAAGCTGGTCCACCTGTCCTACGGCCTGTCGATCATCCTCGGCTTCATCGGCGTCAAGCTGGTCCTGCACTGGGCCCAGACCCAGTGGGAGGGCGTCCCCGGGATCGGCAACCGCACCTCGCTGGCCGTCGTCGTGGGCGTCCTGGCCGTCACGACGATCACCAGCCTGATCGCCGTACGGCGCGAGGAGCGGGCCGCGGCGCAGGAGGCGGGCGCCGCCCAGGACGCCAGCGCGACCGACGACGAGCTGCCCGCGCACTGACCCCCATCACCGTGACCCCGGCGCGGTTCAGTCGGTACGACGCCGCAGGGTCGCCGCCCCGAGTGCCAGCGCAGCCACGGCGAAGCCCGCCACCACCGCGATGTCGCGCCAGACCTGGCCGGTGGCGCTCGTCGTCGCGAGCTGCTCCATGGCGTCCA
>DATLIG010000145.1:0-12793 GCA_035539555.1 Nocardioides sp.
TGGGACAGCCTGGGTGAGTTCTTCGCGCTCGTGCCGTCGCTGGAGAAGTACGCCGAGCAGGCCGACGCCCCCGCGGCGCAGGTCCTCGCCGACGCGCTCGACCGCGCCACCGGCACGTTCCTCAACGAGGACCGCTCGCCGGGTCGCAAGCTGGGCACGACCGACAACCGCGGCTCGCACTTCTACCTCGCGCTCTACTGGGCCGAGGAGCTGGCGAACCAGTCGGAGGACGCCGACCTCGCGGCCGCGTTCAAGCCGCTGGCCGAGACGCTGCGCGCCAACGAGGACACGATCGCCGCCGAGCTGATCGCCGTCCAGGGCAGCCCCGCCGACATCGGCGGCTACTACTACCCGGACGCCGAGAAGACCTCGGCCGTGATGCGTCCGAGCACGACGCTGAACGAGGCCCTCGCCGCGTTCTGATCGGATCCACCGTGTCGCTGTCAGCCGCGGTCCGCAGCACGTTGCGGGCCGCGGCTGACGCGTCCCTGGCCCCGGGCCAGCAACCAGCTCCACGAGCTGAGCCCATGGAGCCGACGGGAGGCCCTGAGGCACCTGTCCTCCTGAGCAGCAACTTATTCGGAGGAAGTTGTCGGCGACGGCAACTACTCTCGATCCAGTGACGACGACGTTGACCCGGGCCTCCGCTCCGGCCCCGGAGCACGTCGCCGACGACCCCGCCCGCCGCGTCGACTGGCGCCGCCTCAAGGGCCGCACCGCACTCTTCGCGGTGGTCGCGGTCGCGGTCAGCTCGCTGGGCACGGCGCTGGGCACGGTGCTGGCCGGACGGGTCGCCGAGCACCCCACGTCCGCCCTCGTCGGCTGGCTGGCCCTGTGCGTCGTCGGCGCCGCCGCCATCGACACCACTGGTCGCGTGGTCTGGGCCGGCGTCGTCGACCGCGCGGAAGGCCGGCTGCGCGGCGACCTGCTCAGCGCGGCGCTCCACCAGCCGCTCGAGCACCTGACCGAGCAGGCCGTCGGCGAGGTGCTCGACCGGGTGGACGACGACACCCACGAGGTCGGCACCCTGCTGCGCCAGCAGATCTGGATGGCGATGCGCACCGCCTTCGGCGCCGTGCCGATGTGGCTGGTCGCGGGCTTCACCTGGTGGCCGGCGTTTGTGCTCTTCCCGGTCGTCGGCGCGGTGACCGTGTGGGTGATGCGTCCCTCGCTCGTCGAGATCGCCCGGCTCAAGGTGATCGAGGAGATGGCCTGGACCGATCACGCCGCGGCGCTCGAGGAGGGCATCGCCGGTCGCGACGACCTGCGCACCAGCCTCGGCCAGGCGTTCGCCGTCCGGCGGCTGGCGAAGCTGTCCGCGCTCGTGCACGAGCGCTTCGGCGCCGTGGTCCGGATCGAGGGCCGGGTCGCCGCGCGGGTCGGCCTCGTCCTGCACGGCCTGCTGCTCTCCGTCGCCGTCGCGGGCGTCCTGCTCGCCGGGCACGGCTCCCTGTCGGTCGACCGGCTGGTCACCCTCTTCCTGGTCACCACGATCTTCGTCGGCCAGATCAACAACCTCGCCCACCAGCTGCCGGACATCCAGGCCGGTCTCGGTGCCGTGCTCCGCCTGCGCCAGCTGCTCGCCGTCGAGGCCGAGCCGGTCGGGGGAGCGGACGTCCCCGCCGGAGCGCTCGACCTGCGGATCCGCCACCTCGACTTCGCCTATGCCGAAGGCGCGTTCGCCCTCCAGGACGTCGAGATGTACGTCGAGGCGGGGCACACCGTCGCGCTCGTGGGCAGGACCGGCTCGGGCAAGTCGACGCTCGCCTCGCTGCTCTCGCGGGCCGTCGAACCGCCGGCCGGCACGATCTTCCTCGGCGGTTCCGACATCACCACGCTCGACCTGCACGAGCTGCGCCGCCGGGTCGGCGTGGTCACCCAGCGCACCGAGATCCTGGCCGGCACGCTCGCCGAGAACATCGCGCTCTTCGCCCCGGTGCCGCGCGAGGAGATCGAGGCGGCCGTCGACGAGCTCGGCCTCACCGACTGGGTCGAGGGACTCCCGCTCGGCCTCGACACCCTGCTCGGGCCGGGCGGCACGACCCTGTCCGCCGGCGAGGAGCAGCTGGTCGCGTTCGCCCGCCTGCTGGTCCGCCACGTCCAGGTCGTCGTCCTCGACGAGGCCACCGCCCGGATGGACCCGGTCACCGAGAGCCGGGTCGTCGCTGCGGCCGACCGGCTGATCAGCGGGCGCACCGGCGTCCTGGTCGCCCACCGGCTGAGCACGATCGAGCGGGCCGAGATGGTCGCCGTCCTCGAGCACGGGCGGGTCATCCAGCAGGGTCTGCGTGCGGAGCTGGCCGTCGTCGACGGACCGTTCCAGCGGCTGCTCGCGGCGAGTGCGGTCGACGACGAGGACGACCTCCCCGACCTGCAGACCGCCGACGCGCTCGACGTCGCGGGCGGCGTGGGTGCGCGGCGTCGTACGGGCGAACCTCCGGCACGGCCCGCCGTCGGCACCGGACCGTCGCTGGCCCGCGGCACCTGGCACGCGATGCGGGTCCGGCCGTGGTGGGGCCTCTACTCGGTCGTGCTGTTCCTGCTCGCGAGCATCTTCGCGCCCCTCGGCGCGATGACCGGCTTCGTCTGGGGACACATCGTCGCGCGGCTCGACGCGGGGGAGCCGGTCGGCGGACTGACGGTGGCGCTGGCGGTCCTGCTGCTCACCGGCCCGCTGCTGCTCGCCGACGCGATCCGCCGCTACCCGCGCTGGTGGATCGAGGTCATGCTGCGGGTGCGGATGTCCGTGCTGATCGGCCAGATCGGCGGGCACCGGCTGCCGCGCACGCCTCCCGGGGAGGTCGTCGCGCGGTCGATGGACGCTGACCGCTACGCCCGCTACTCCGACCGCTGGATCGACTTCGTCAACGGCCTGCTCATTGCCTTCTTCACGATGCTCGTCGGCGGCACCTGGCTCGCCGGCGCCGTGCTGCTCGTCGTGATGGTCTCGAGCGCCCTGGCGTCGTCGGTCGGCCGGCCGATCGCCGGCCGCTCGGCGGCCCGCTCGTCCGCGGCGCGCGCCGGGTTCGGACGTGCGCTGGTCTCGGCCGTCGAGTCCGCGCGCACGGTCAAGCTCGCCGGCCGTACGCCGCAGGTGCACGCCCACCTGCGCCGCGTCGACGGTGGGCGGGTCGAGGCCGCGGTGTTCGAGCACCGGGTCCAGGCCGTGCTCGACGGCGTGCCGATGGTGATGGTCCAGGTCGGCGTCGTGGCGGCGTGGGCGTTCTACCTCTGGGACGTCTGGGGACTCGCGACGGCGCTGCTGGTCGCCACGGCGGTCAACGGGTTCGACTGGTTCGGCCGGGTCGCCGGCGCCGTCGTCACCGAGGCGCCCGGCGTGCGGGCCTGGCAGCGGGCGACCTCGCGGTTCGCCGGCGGTGCCGACCTGGTCGAGCTCCCGGAGGGCATCGACCTCGTCACCGGCGCCGCTCCCGCGCCGGTGACGCCCGGCCGGGTGCCGCTCGACCAGCTGCACCTGCGCGACTTCACCGCGGTCCACGACGACGGCACGATCGGCGTCGCCGGCGTCGACCTCTCCATCGCCCGCGGCGAGCTGGTCCTGCTCGTCGGCCAGGTCGGCTCGGGCAAGTCCAGCCTGCTCTCGGCGCTCGCCGGCCTGATCGACCACACCGGCGCGGTGCGGTGGAACGAGCAACACGTGGCCGACCCCGAGGTCTTCCTCCGCCCCGGGCAGGTCGCCCACGTCGCGCAGGTCCCGCGGGTGCTGTCCGGCACCTTCGCCGACAACGTCCAGCTCGGCCACGAGCGCCGCTTCGAGGAGCCGATCGCGGACGCGCGGCTCGGCGCCGACGTCGCCGAGGCGGGCGGCCCCGACGCCCTGGTCGGCCACCGGGGGGTCCGCCTCTCCGGCGGCCAGGTCCAGCGGCTCGCGCTCGCCCGGGCGCTGGCCGCCGATGCCGAGCTGCTGCTGGCCGACGACGTCTCCAGCGCGCTCGACGCCGCGACCGAGATCGAGCTGTGGGCGGCCCTGCGCGAACGCCACACCACCGTCGTGGGTGCCACGTCGAAGCGAGCCGCGCTGGCGCAGGCCGACCGGGTCGTCGTACTCGCGGACGGGGAGGTGGCGGCCGTGGGGCCGTGGACCGAGCTGGCGGCCGAGTGGGGCCACCTCGCCGGCTGACGGTCGAGGCCGTCAGGCCCCGTAGAGGCCGAGGAACGCCCGCGTCGCGGTGGCGACGACCTCCTCGGGGGAGACGTCGAGGGCGCCGTCCAGCCACGCGGTGACGACCTCGGCGATGCCGCCGATGAAGAGCAGTCCGGCGAGCTCGTCCTCGTGGCGGCGGGCCGCGTGGTGCTGGGCCTCCTCGGCGGTGAGGTGCGCGAAGTGCCGCAGCAGCTGGGTACGACGCGCGCGCAGCGCCGGCAGGGCGGCCGCCTCGATGATCGCCACCCGGCCCCTGCGGGGATCCGCGACCAGGAGGCCGACGAAGGCGCTGACGGCCGCGGTGATCCGGGCTGCGGGGTCGGACCCGGCTGCCTCGGCGGCGGCGAGAGTGGTGGTCTCGATCTCGGTGGCGACCTCCTCGACGACGGCGCGCTGCAGCTCGTCGAGTCCGCTGAAGCTCTCGTAGAAGTACCGCTCGCTCAGCCCGGCCGTGCGGCAGACGGCGGTCATCGTGGTGCTCTGGCCGGGGTCCGCCCACACGGAGAGCGCGGCGTCGAGCAGGCGGCGGCGCCGGTCCGCGGCGCGGTCCGCCGCACTCACGCCCTTGTAGACCCCGGACTGCACCGCCACCCCTCCACCCTGTCACGAGGAGGGCCGCAAGAGAAGGTTGACAGGAGGCCCTTCCTGAATGAGGCTGTCGCCATGAGCACCGATCAGGCGATCCGCGACCTTCCCGCAGTGCGTCGCGGCGACCACGGCCTGCCCCTGCTCGGACGGGTGACGGCCTACGCGAAGGACCCGGCCGCGCTGATGCGCCACCAGTGGGAGACCTACGGCCCGGTCTCGCCCTTCCCGTTCCTCGGCCAGACCTTCGTCATGCTGCTCGGGCCGGACGCCTGCGAGGAGGCGCTGCGCAACGCCGACAAGGCCTTCGCCAACGGCCCCGCCTGGGGACGGCTGGTCGGTCCGTTCTTCCACCGCGGACTGATGCTGCTCGACGGCGAGGAGCACCACCTGCACCGCCGGATCATGCAGGAGGCGTTCACGCGCGACCGCCTGACGGCGTACGTCGGCGCGATGCACCCCGCGATCGCGCGCGGCCTCGACGGGTGGCCGGCGGGTGAGGGCTTCCGCAGCTACCCGGCCCTGAAGCAGCTGACCCTCGACATCGCCGCCGACATCTTCATGGGTGGGGCGGCGGACACCTCACGCGCCGAGATGCAGCGGGTCAACGACGCCTTCATCGCCTGCGTGCAGGCGGCCTCCGGCGTGGTGCGGGCCGACGTGCCCTTCACCCGGTGGGGCCGCGCCTACCGCGGCCGCAGGGTGCTCGAGGAGTTCCTGCGCCACTACCTGCCGGCGAAGCGGGCCGAGCGCACCGACGACCTGTTCTCGGTGCTCTGCCACATCGAGGGCGACGGTGGCGAGCGCTTCTCCGACGACGACGTCGTCAACCACATGATCTTCCTGATGATGGCCGCACACGACACCTCGACCATCACGACGTCGACGATGCTCCAGCACCTCGGCCAGCACCCCGAGTGGCAGGAGCGCTGCCGCGCGGAGTCGCTGGCGCTGGGGGAGGACCCCTCGCTCGCCGAGCTCGAGCAGCTGACCTCGCTCGACCTGGTGATGAAGGAGAGCCTCCGGCTGCGGGCGCCGGTGCCGATGCTCGCCCGCCGAGCCGTCAAGGACACCGTCGTGCAGGGGGTGCGGGTGCCCGCGGGCTCCCACGTCGCGGTGGGTGTGCAGTTCTCGCACCTCATGGCCGAGCTGTGGAGCGAGCCGGACCGGTTCGACCCCGACCGGTTCGGGCCCGAGCGGCGCGAGGACAAGTCCCACCGCTACGCCTGGTCGCCGTTCGGCGGTGGCGTGCACAAGTGCATCGGCCTCCACTTCGCGGGCGCCGAGGTGAAGGCGATCCTGCACCGGCTGCTGCGCACGCACCGGTGGCAGGTCGACCCGTCGTACGTCGCGCCGCTCGACAACCACTCGCTGCCGTTCCCGAAGGACGGCCAGCCGATCGACCTCGTCCGACTCTGACCCACTCGCTCACCACCCGGAGGCACCCATGAGCCGCTCCCTCGCCGACCTGTCCGTCATCGTCACCGGCGGTGCCCGCGGCATCGGCCGCGCCACGGTCGAGCGCTTCGCGCGACAGGGCGCCCGGGTGGCGGTCGGCGATCTCGACGCCGGCCTCGCCGCCCAGGTCGCCACCGGGTACGACGACCGCGTGGTGGCCGCGCGACTCGACGTCACCGACCCGGAGTCGTGGACCGCCTTCCTCGCCGAGGTGGCCCACCTGGGTCCCTTCGACGTGCTGGTCAACAACGCGGGGATCATGCCGCTGGGCCCGGTCCTGAAGGAGCCGGCGGGCGTCGCGCGGACCATCCTCGACGTCAACGTGCACGGTGTCATCAACGGCGTGAAGGCGGTCGCGCCCGGGATGGTCGACCGCGGTCGCGGCCACATCGTCAACGTGGCCTCGGCCGTGGGCCGCGTGGCCGTGCCCCATGGCGCGACCTACTCCGCGTCGAAGTTCGCGGTCGTGGGCTTCAGCGAGGCGATCCGCCAGGAGCTGGCGCCCGACGGGATCGACGTCACCGTCGTCCTGCCGACCGTCGTGCAGACCGAGCTCGCTGCCGGTGTGCCCGCGGCGCGCGGCATCAAGCCGGTGACCGCCGAGGACGTCGCCGAGGTGATCGAGGCCGCGGTGCGCAGGCCGAAGCCGGAGCTGTGGGTGCCGCGCTGGACCCAGGCGCTCAGCAAGTCGAGCCTCGCCCTGCCGCGCTTCGTGCAGGACGCGATGACCCGGGCGACCCGCGCCGGGGAGGTCCTGAGCGCGGCCGACCCGGCGGCGCGGGCGGCGTACGAGGAGCGCGCCCGGCGGGCCGCGGAGACATCCGACCTCTCGGAATAGGAACCCGGTCGGGCCGGTTACCATCCCACGTGACCTCTGCGCCCGCGACCTCGACCGAGGCCCTGTCCGAGCCCGAGCTGTCCCACGCCCGGCCGGCGCTGGCGATCCTGGCGCTCGCGGTCGGCGGCTTCACCATCGGCACGACCGAGTTCATGACCATGGGCGTGCTCCCGGAGGTCGCCGACGGCGTCGACGTCTCCGTGCCCACGGCCGGCCACATCATCTCGGCCTATGCCCTCGGTGTGGTGGTCGGCGTGCCGATCCTCGCCTTCTTCGGGGCCGCCCTGCCGCGTCGCGGCATGCTCGTCGGCCTGATGGGCGTGTACGCCGCCTTCAACATCCTCAGCGCCGCGGCTCCGAGCTTCGAGGTGCTCACCGCGGCCCGCTTCCTCGACGGGCTCCCGCACGGCGCCTACTTCGGCGTGGCCAGCCTCGTCGCCGCCAGCCTGGTCACGGCGGAGCGTCGCGGCCGGGCCGTCGCCAGCGTGATGCTGGGGCTGTCGGTGGCCAACGTCGTCGGCGTACCCCTGGCCACCTTCCTCGGCCAGCAGGTGGGCTGGCGCTCGACGTACCTGCTCGGCGGCCTGCTGGCCCTCGCCACCGTCGCCCTGGTGCTCGCGGTGGTGCCGTCGGTGCCGGGTGACCCGGAGGCGAGCGGCCGCAAGGAGGCGCGGGAGTTCTTCGGCAGCCTGCAGGTCTGGCTGACGATGGCGGTCGGCGCGGTCGGCTTCGGCGGCATGTTCGCCGTCTACTCCTACATCGCGAAGACCGTCACGGAGGTCGGCGGGCTCGAGCGCGGCACCGTGCCCTTCTTCGTGCTCGCCCTGGGCCTCGGCATGGTCGTCGGCACCTGGCTCGCCGGCGAGCTGGCCGCGTGGTCGGTCTTCCGCAGCCTGATCCTGTCGGGTGCGACCGGCATCGTGCTGATGCTCGTCTACTACGTCGCCGCCCCGCACGGCTGGCTGCTGCTGCCCGTGGCCTTCCTGGTGACCGCGACCGGCTCCGTGCTGGTGGTCAACCTCCAGCTGCGCCTGATGGACGTCGCCGGGGGAGCGGTGACCCTCGGTGCCGCGATGAACCACGCGGCGCTCAACATCGCCAACGCGCTCGGTGCCTGGCTCGGCGGGCTGGTGATCGCGGCCGGCCACGGCTACCGCGCGCCGGCGCTCGTCGGCGCCGGGCTGGCCGCCGTCGGTGTCGCGATCCTGCTCGTCTCGGCGCTCACGCACCGCCGCGAGGCCCTCGCCGCGGCCTGACGTGCCTCAGCGGTAGGGCGTCGGACCGGCCAGCGCGGTGCGCTGGTCGGCGGTGATCCGCTGCAGCAGGCGGCACCACTGCACGCACGCCAGCATCAGCGCCGCCGTGCCGATCCCCTCGACGACCGGGAGGTCGGCGACCACCTCGGGATCCGTCGAGGACGCCATGCTGCTGGTCACCCGGTTCGTGACCAGCCAGACGACCCAGCCGGTCCACCACAGGCCCAGGCCCAGTTGTGCGCCGCGGGGCCGGCTGGCGGCCTGCACGTCGCGCACGACCTGGAACGGGAACCAGAGCGACACGATCGGCACCCACCAGCCGAGCCAGACCCACACCTTGCCGCGCGCATGGCGCAGGCCCGGCGAGATCACCTCGGAGTTGGTTCGGGCGAACTGCAGCCAGAGGCAGGTCACGACGTACGTCGGGATGGCCACGGCCGCCAGCGCGAGGATCACCAGGTCATAGGCGGTCAGCACGTCGTCGGGCAGGCGTCCCGCGCGCAGGGCGTCCTCGAACTCCCGCGCCGCGGGGATGGACGTCACGAGGTAGACGACCTGCACCAGGGTGAGCGCGATGGCCAGCACGCCTGCCGCCACGGCGAGCCCGACCGGCGCCTCGTGGCCCGCGGCGGGGGAGGGTGAGGTCGGTCCGGCGGCAGCGGGACCGGGCTGGTCTCCCCAGGCGTGGTGGGTCATGCCGGGGAGCATAGGAGCCCGTTGCGGGCCCTGTCCGGGTTCCTGAGACAATCGCTCCCATGTCCGCCACCACCGAGCACACGCCCGTGCCGGAGACCGCCCAGCCGGCCGTGCCCGAGGGGGTGGCGCGCCCGCGCGTCCTCTCCGGGATCCAGCCGACGTCGGACTCCTTCCACCTCGGCAACTACGTGGGTGCGGTGCGGCAGTGGGTGGACCTGCAGCGCGACCACCAGCCGTTCTTCTTCATCGCCGACATGCACGCGCTCACGGTCGAGTGGGACCCCAAGGTGCTGCGCGAGCGGACCCTGCGCGGTGCCGCCCAGCTGATTGCCGCCGGCGTCGACCCGGCGAAGTCGGCGATCTTCGTGCAGAGCCACATCCCCGCGCACGCCGAGCTGGCCTGGGTGCTCAACGGCCTGACCGGCTTCGGCGAGGCTCGCCGGATGACGCAGTTCAAGGACAAGACGGCGAAGGGGGGCGAGGGCGCGGCGAGTGTCGGCCTGTTCGCCTACCCGGTGCTGATGGCGGCCGACATCCTGCTCTACCGCCCGCACTACGTGCCGGTGGGCGAGGACCAGCGCCAGCACCTGGAGCTCACCCGCGACCTGGCCCAGCGCTTCAACCACCGCTTCAAGAAGACCTTCCGGCTGCCCGAGCCCTACATCCTCAAGGCGACCGCCAAGCTCCTCGACCTGCAGGACCCGACGCGCAAGATGTCGAAGTCGAGCTCCTCGCCGGCCGGCATCATCGAGATGCTCGACGACCCGAAGGTCACCGCCAAGAAGATCCGCTCGGCGGTGACCGACTCCGGCACCGAGATCCGGTTCGACGCGGAGGAGAAGCCGGGCGTGAGCAACCTGCTCACGATCTACTCGGCGCTCACCGGGGAGCCGATCGCGGCGCTGGAGGAGCAGTACGCCGGCAAGATGTACGGCGACCTCAAGAAGGACCTCGCCGACGTGGTGGTCGACTTCGTGACCCCGTTCCGCGACCGGACCCTCGAGCTGCTCGACGACCAGGACCACCTCCTGCAGGTGCTCGCCCAGGGCGCCGCGACCGCGGGCGCCGTCGCGGAGGCCACCCTGCGCGACGTCTACCAGCGGGTGGGCTTCGTCGCCCCGGCCGCGCTGCGGGCAACGGGGTCCTGATGCCGGTGATCGGCGTCGCCGTCGCCGTACCCGAGCCGTGGGCCACCGAGCTCTACGACTACCGGCTGGCGATCGGCGACCCCACGGCCGAGGGCGTGCCCAGCCACATCACGCTGATCCCGCCGACCGAGGTCGACGGCGACCTGTCCGCGATCGAGGCCCACCTCGCCGAGGCGGCGACGAAGGTCGCGCCGTTCACGGTGCACCTGCGCGGCACGGCGACCTTCCGGCCGGTCTCGCCGGTGGTGTTCGTGGGCCTGGTCGAGGGGATCTCGCAGTGCGAGCAGCTCGCCGACGCCGTACGACGGGGGCCGCTCGCGGTCGACCTGGACTACCCGTACCACCCGCACGTGACGATCGCCCACCACCTCGACGACCCGACCCTGGACCGGGCGTTCGACGAGCTGGCCGGATTCGACTGCAGGTTCGGGGTAACGGACTTCCATCTCTACGTCCACCACGAGGAGGAGGGCTGGAGGGCGACCCGCACCTTCGCCCTGTCCTGAGCCCGCTGCCATGTCTGCTGTCGACCGCGTGAAGGCCAGGATCGCGCGACTGCGCGCCCGATCGCCCTTCGCTGACCACGCCTTCCGCATGCAGGAGCACTTCTCGGAGGTCAAGGGCAGCCAGCAGGCCGCGGGCGTCACCTACTTCGGCTTCCTCTCGATCTTCCCGGTCCTCGCGCTCGCCTTCTTCGCCGTCGGGTACGTCGCCAAGGTCTTCCCCGACGCCCAGGACGCGTTGATCGAGGCGATCGGCGAGGTCCTGCCCGGTCTGGTGGGCGACGGCTCCAACCAGGTCCCGCTCGAGGACATCCAGGGCGCGGCGGGCGCCGTCGGGCTGATCGGTCTCGTCGGTGTCCTCTACGCCGGGCTGGGCTGGCTCTCCTCGCTGCAGACGGCGCTGATCGTCGTCTTCGGGATGCCGGACAGGCTCCAGCCGAAGTTCGTCGCGGGCAAGCTCCGTGACCTGTCCTCGCTCGTGGTGCTCGGCATCGTGCTGATGGTGAGCGTGAGCGCCTCCGGCGTCCTCACCCGGATGTCGCGCCAGGTGCTCGACTGGCTCGGGCTCGGCTCCGGCCTCGGCTGGTTGGTGACCGTCCTCGCGCTCGCCTTCGGTCTCGCCGCGTCGGCGCTCCTGTTCTTCCTGATGTTCCGGATCCTCGCCCAGCCCCCGATCCCCGCGAAGGCGCTGTGGTCCGGCGCGTGGCTGGGCGCGATCGGTTTCGAGGTCCTCAAGCAGCTCTCCGGGCTGCTGCTGGTCAGCACGAAGGGCCAGCCGGCCTTCCAGGCGTTCGGGATCGCGCTGATCCTGCTGGTCTGGATCAACTACTTCTCCCGCGTCATCCTGTACGCCGCAGCCTGGGCCCAGACGGCTCCGGTCGCCCGGGCCGAGGCCGCCGCGGATGCGGTGGGCGTCGTACCCGTGTCGGTCGCGCAGGTGGCGCTCGTCGGGCCCACCGGCGCTTCGGCGTCCGTGTCGTCTGGTCGGGGCCGTGGGCCGTGGGCCGTCCCGCTGGCCGTCGGGGCCGGGGTCGGCACCGTGCTCGGGGCCCTGATCGGCCGTCGTGGCGGGGGCTCTGGGAGGATGGGACGGTGAAGTTCGAGCGCAAGCATGCCTACCTGCTCCTCGCCGTCGCGGCCTGGAACGTCTTCTCGTTCGGCAACTTCGCCAAGAACCTCTACGAGGCCTACGACGCAGGCGAGGACCGCGCGACCGGCTACTGGGTGGCGCACACCGTGCTGATCGTCGTGAACTTCGTCATCGCCGGCCTCCTCGGCTCGCTGGGGTGGAAGGCGCTGAAGGCGTCGAAGTCCTCCCAGGTCGACGCGTCCGCCTGATCCGGCTCCGCTCGCCCGGGCGGCGCGGATACTGGGAGCATGACGTCGTCGCTCCTCGCCCCGAAGTGCCGCGCCCGCTCCGGCGTCGTACGGCCCGATTCCGCCGGCAGCACGGCGGCGACTCCCGTCCTCGACCTCGACTCGCCTGAGGTCCGCGCACTCGGCGGTGCGCTGCCCACCGGAGACTCCCGGGCCGTCCTCCGAGCGGCCCACGAGCGCATCGTCCGCTCGATCCGGGCGGTCTACGCCGTCGAGGACCTCCAGCCCGCATCGGTGACCGTTCGCCGGGGCCGCGGGTCCTGCAGCCAGCGGCTCGCGGTCCTCGAAGCCGTGGCACGAAGCGCCGGGATCGCGACCCGGGTCCGGGGCATCGAGGTCGACGGGGTCTTCTGGTACCCGCGCTTCCCGCGGTGGAAGGCCCTCGTGCCGGACACCGTCGTCCTGGCCTGGCCGGAGTTCCTCGTCGAGGACGGCTGGCTCCAGGTCGGCGAGCTGTACGGGTCGCTGGAGGACATGGCCGTCTGCGGCCTCGGGTTCACCAATGCCGACGGAGAGACGCTGTTCGACGCCATCGACCGCACGGCGATCGACTGGGACGGCCGAACGGGCGTCGCGTCCTGCGACCTCTCGGCGGTGGTCAAGCGCGACCTCGGCCACTTCGCGTCCCGCGACGACCTGTTCCGGTCCCGCGGGCAGACGCTCGGCTGGCTTCCGCGCCGCCTCATCGACCCGGTCCTGAGCCGCCGGGGCGCGGCGATCGGGTAACGACCCTGACGCCGCTGGTCGAGGAGGTCGCGCTCCGATCC
>DATLIG010000146.1:0-10372 GCA_035539555.1 Nocardioides sp.
CGGTGGTCCACATCGGGAGATCCGGTCCCGTCGCCTGTTTAATCAGATAAGTTTAGTAGACATTCGCGATCCAAGGAGACCAGCATGACTTCACCGGCAACCGAGCCCCTGAAGTTCGCCTACTGGGTGCCCAACGTCAGCGGCGGCCTGGTCACCAGCGACATCGAGCAGCGCACCGACTGGAACTACGAGTACAACGCGAAACTGGCTCAGACGGCCGAGAACAACGGCTTCGAGTACGCGCTGAGCCAGGTCCGCTACGAGGCCAGCTACGGCGCCGAGTACCAGCACGAGTCGACCTCGTTCAGCCTGGCGCTGCTGCTGGCCACCGAGCGGCTGAAGGTGATCGCCGCCGTCCACCCGGGCCTCTGGCAGCCCGGCGTACTCGCCAAGTTCCTGGCCACCGCCGACCATCTCTCCGGCGGCCGCGCGGCCGTCAACGTGGTCAGCGGCTGGTTCAAGGACGAGTTCACCCAGCTCGGCGAGCCGTGGCTCGAGCACGGCGAGCGCTACCGCCGCTCGGAGGAGTTCATCCGCTACGTGCGGGAGATCTGGACCTCCGAGCACGCCGAGCTCAACGGCGACTTCTACCGGCTGCACGACTTCGACCTCAAGCCCAAGCCGCTCGAGGTCGAGGGCCGCGCACACCCCGAGATCTTCCAGGGCGGCAACTCCTCGGACGCCCGTGGCATGGCCGGCCGGGTCTCCGACTGGTACTTCGCCAACGGCAACACCCCCGAGGGGATCTCCGAGCAGATCCAGGACGTCACCGACGTGGCGACCGTCCACGGCCGCAAGGTGAGGTTCGGCGTCAACGGGTTCTTCATCGGCCGCGACACCGAGGCCGAGGCGCGCGACGTGCTGCGCGAGATCGTCGACAAGGCCGACCGCGAGGCGGTCGAGGGCTTCGGCGCCGCCGTGAAGCAGGCCGGCCAGAGCACCGGTGACAAGAAGGGCATGTGGCAGGACTCCGAGTTCGCCGACCTGGTGCAGTACAACGACGGCTTCCGCACCGGCCTGATCGGCACGCCCGAGCAGATCGCGACCCGGATCATCGAGTACAAGAAGCGCGGCGTGAACCTCCTGCTGCTGGGCTTCCTGCACTACCTCGAGGACGTCGCGTACTTCGGCCGCGAGGTGCTGCCGATCGTCCGTGAGCTCGAGGCCGCGGAGCTGGAGCGGGTCTGATGTCCGCGGCACCCTCGGTGGTCGAGGAGGTCGCGCAGCGACCGTCACGAGACCCGGCGACCCACACCGCCGCCTCGGCGATCGCGACGGCCACCGATCTGGCCGCCCGCTTCGCCGAGGACTCGGCCCGGCGCGACCGGGAGGATCCGCTCCCGGTCGCCGAGGTCGACGCGCTGTCGGACTCCGGGCTGCTGGCGCTCACCGTTCCCACCGAGTACGGCGGCCCGGGGCTCGGCGCCGAGGTGCTGGCCGAGGTGGTCCGGATCCTCGCCACCGGCGACCCGAACGTCGCCCAGGTCCCGCACAGCCACTTCGTCTACGTCAACGCGCTCGTCGAGCAGGGCAGCGAGGAGCAGAAGCGCTTCCTGCTCGGCGAGGTCCTCGCCGGCAAGCGGTTCGGCAACGCGCAGTCGGAGATCCGCAGCCGCCACGTGCGTGAGCACGCGACGACGCTGCGACCCGACCCCGAGCGCGCCGGCGACTGGGTGCTCGACGGCGAGAAGGGCTACGCGACCGGCGCCTACCTGGCGCACTGGATCCCGGTGCTCGCGCACCTCGGCGAGGGCGGGCCCCTCGCCGTCGCGTGGGTCGGGCGCCACGCCGACGGGGTGAGCGTGATCGACGACTGGGACGGTCTCGGGCAGCGCACGACCGCCAGCGGGACCGTCCGGCTCGAGGGAGTCCGGGTCGCTGGGGACCGCGTGACGTCGTACCACCTGACGTTCGAGCGACCGCAGGTGTACGGCGCCTTCGCCCAGCTGCTCCATGCCGCGATCGACGCCGGCATCGCCCGGGCCGCGGTGCGGGACGCGGCCGCGTTCGTGACGACCAGCAGCCGGCCCTACCCGGACGCCCTGGCCCTCTACGACACCGACGGTGCCGCCGACGACCCGCTGATCGTGCAAGCGTTCGGTGAGGTCGAGCTGCAGGTGCGGGCCGCCGAGGCGCTCGTCGCGGAGGCCGGCCGTGCGGTCGACCGGGCCCGCGCCGACCTCACGCCTGCGACCGCGGCCGCGGCCAGCCTCGCCGTCGCGGCTGCCCGCGCGTCGACGACGGCCGCCTCGCTGGAGGCGTCGAGCCGGCTCTTCGAGGTGGCGGGCACGCGCTCGGCGCTGCGCGGCCTCGACCTCGACCGGCACTGGCGCAACGCCCGCACGCACACCCTGCACGACCCCGCCGCCTGGAAGGTGCACCACCTCGGTCGCCACGCGATCGACGGCACGCCACCCCCCAACCACGGCCAGATCTGAGGATTCGGATGTCCCTGAAGTTCCACTGGTTCCTGCCCACCAACGGCGGCGACGGCCGCCACGTCGTCGGCGGCGGCCACGGCGTCAACCCCGGCCAGGCCGGCCGCCCTGCCGATGTCGCCTACCTGACCCAGGTCGCCCGCGCGGCCGAGGACAACGGATTCGAGGCCGCCCTGACGCCGACCGGCGCCTGGTGCGAGGACGCGTGGCTGACCACCGCGATGCTGAGCCAGACGAGCGAGCGGCTGAAGTTCCTCGTCGCGTTCCGGCCCGGTGTCGTGGCGCCGTACCTCGCGGCCCAGATGGCGGGCACCTTCCAGAACCTCAGCGGCGGGCGCCTGCTGCTCAACGTCGTGACCGGCGGGGAGAGCCACGAGCAGCGGATGTTCGGGGACTTCCTGGACAAGGACGAGCGCTACGAGCGTTGCGGGGAGTTCCTCGAGATCGTGCGCCGACTCTGGACCGGCGAGACCGTCGACTTCACCGGCAAGCACCTCTCCGTCGAGGCCGCGAGGCTCGGCCAGATCCCGAACCCCGTGCCGGACATCTACTTCGGCGGCTCCTCGCCGGCGGCCGGCAAGGTCGCCGCCGAGCATGCGGACGTCTACCTCACCTGGGGCGAGCCGCCGCGGGCCGTCGCCGAGAAGATCGCGTGGATCCGCGAGCTCGCGGCCGCCGAGGGGCGGGGTCCGGACCACCGGCCGATCCGGTTCGGCATCCGGATGCACGTCATCACCCGCGACACCTCCGAGGAGGCGTGGGCCGAGGCCGACCGCCTGCTGAAGGGCATCGACCCGGCGACGATCAAGCAGGTCCAGGACGGGCTGCGCCGCAGCGAGTCCGAGGGCCAGCGCCGGATGCTCGACCTGCACAGCGGCCGCACCGACGAGCTCGAGATCTACCCCAACGTCTGGGCCGGTGTCGGCCTGGTCCGCGGCGGAGCGGGCACCGCGCTGGTCGGCAGCCACGAGGAGGTCGCCGACCGGATCGCGGAGTACGCCGAGCTCGGCCTCGACGAGTTCGTGCTGTCGGCCTACCCGCACCTCGAGGGTGCCTACTGGTTCGGCGAAGGCGTGCTGCCGATCCTCGCCGACCGCGGCCTGTGGAAGTACGACGGACCGCAGCGCCACCACGGCGCCTCGGTCCCCTTCGCCGCGGTCGGGCGGTGACCGCGATGAGCACCCAGCCCCGCACCGCCGTCGTCGTCGGCAACCCGAAGCCCGCCAGCCGCACCCTGTCCGCTGCGCTGCACCTCCACCGCGAGCTCGTCGACCGCGAGCCGGACCTCGTCGTCGACGTCGCCACGCTCGGCGCCGGCCTGGTCGACTGGTCCGACGCGTCCATCGACGAGCTGGTGGCCGAGGTGGGGCGAGCGGACCTGGTGGTCTTCGCGTGCCCGACGTACAAGGCGACGTACACGGGACTGCTGAAGCTCTTCCTCGACCGGTTCGCCGCCGGCCAGCTCTCGGGCGTGGCCGTGCCGCTGATGCTGGGCGGGGGACCGGCCCACGCGCTGGCCCCCGAGCACGGGCTCGTGCCGCTGCTCAGCCACCTCGGCGGCGTCGTGCCGGGCAGCGCCCTCTACGTGCTCGACAAGCAGCACGACGACCCGGCGGCGTACGCCGACTGGCTCGCCCGCAGCAAGCCGGTCGTGGAGAGGCTGCTGCGCCCCGTTCCCTGAACCGACCCTCATCCACCTCGTCTCGGGAGGCATGATGACCAACCCACCTGCACCGCAGGGACCCACACCCCGCCGCGTCGCCCTCGCGGCGGCGGTCGGTGCCACCATCGAGTGGTACGACCTCTTCCTCTACGGCACGGCCGCCGGCCTCGTGTTCGACAAGCTCTACTTCAACGGGCTCAGCGGCAGCGCGGCGACCTTCGCGGCGTTCGGCACCTTCGCTGTGGGCTTCCTCGCCCGCCCGATCGGCGGGCTGGTGTTCGGCCACTTCGGCGACCGCGTCGGCCGCAAGGCGATGTTGATCTGGACGCTCGTGATCATGGGTGCGGGCACCGCACTGATCGGCCTGCTCCCGTCGTACGACGACATCGGCGTGCTCGCGCCGGTCCTGCTCGTCGTGCTGCGGGTCCTGCAGGGCATCGGCGTCGGCGGCGAGTACGGCGGCGCCGTGCTCCTCGCCGTCGAGTTCGCCCCCGCCGAGCGGCGCGGCTTCTTCGGCAGCTTCGCCCACATCGGCGTCCCCGGCGGTCTCTTCCTCGCCTCCGGCGCCTTCGCGATCGCGAGCCGCCTGCCGGACGAGCAGTTCCTCGCGTGGGGCTGGCGCGCCTGCTTCCTGCTGAGCATCGTGCTGCTCGCGATCGGTGCCTGGATCCGGCTCTCGGTCATGGAGACGCCGGCGTTCCGCGAGGTCCAGCAGCGCAAGGAGGTGAGCTCCGTGCCCGTGCGGGAGCTGTTCCGTCGCCAGCCGCGCACCCTGCTGCTCGGGATGGGCACCCGCTTCATCGAGGGCTTCACGTTCAACCTCTACTCGGTCTTCCTGCTCGCGTACGCGGTCAACACCGTCGGCGTCGCGCGGTCGACCGTGCTCAACGCGATCATGGCCGGGGCGGTCCTCGGGGTCGTGCTGACGCTGGTGGCGGGCGCGCTCAGCGACCGCCTCGGCCGGCGGCCGGTCTACCGGGTCGGTGCGGTCGCCGGCCTGGTGATCGCCTTCCCGGTGGCCGCCGCCGTCCAGTCCGGCGGGACGGTCGGCGTCAGCGCCGCCTTCATCGGTGGGCTGGGCCTCGTCTACGGCACGGTCTACGGTCCGCTCGCCGCCTTCTGGAGCGAGCTGTTCGACACCCGCTACCGCTACTCCGCGTTGAGCGCGCTCTACCAGCTCTCCGGGATCGTCGCGTCCGGGCTCACACCGCTCGTCGCCGCATGGCTGGTGGAGCTGGGCGAGGACTCGCTGTGGCTCGTGGCGTCGTACAACGTGGCGGTCGCGCTGCTCAGCCTCGGCTGCATGGCGCTCCTGCCGGAGACGCGGGGCCGCGACCTCACGGCGCCGCCGGAGCAGGGGGCGAGGCGGGTCGGCGACCGGCACGCCGGCGCAGCGCCAGCCACGCCGGGAAGCCCAGCACTGCGACGAGGATGAGCCAGGGGAGCAGGAAGCCGACGACCGTCAGCGCCACGACGAGGCCGTCGACGAAGCTTTCCCAGCCGTCCTTCAGGCCGCCCACGAAGCCGCTCTCGTCGTCGTCCTTCTTCTTCGGCTCGTCCTCCTCGGGCTGCTCGATCGCCACCGTGATCGTGGAGAGCGCGGTCTGGTCGGCGAGGTACTTCTGCCGCGCCACCAGCGAGTCGAGGTCCGCCTGCCGGTTCGCCAGCTGCCGCTCGATCGAGATCACCTGCTGCAGGTTGGTGGCCTGGTCGAGCAGCGCCTCCACCCGCGAGACGCTGGCCCGCTGGGCCCGGATCCGGGCATCGACGTCGATGACCTCCGTGCTGACGTCCTCGCCCGCCGTGTTCGAGCTGAGCAGGGTCGCGACGTCCTCGAGGTCGCGGGTCGCGTCCTCGAAGCTCGTGCTCGGCACCCGTACGACGAGCCGCGCCGTGCTCATCTCACCCTCCTCGCCGGTCGTCGTCTCCTGCTCGGTGACGGTGCCGCGGTACTTGTCGACCACCTTGCGCACGTCGAAGCGCGCCTTCGCCACGTCGTCGGCCTCCAGCGACACCGTGCCGGTGCGGATGACCGACGTGCCGGGCGCGACGCGGGCGGCGTCCTTCGCCGGGTCGACGGCCTTGCTCGTGTCGGCGGCGTCGTCGACCGTGGACTGGAGCTCGGCGGACTCGGCACCGGCCGACCCGTCGGCGAGGGCGTCGCGCGCGGTCCCATCGAGGTAGTCGGCGGGCTTGTCGGCGGCGGGCACGTCGGCATCGGCGAGGCCCGCGGAGGCCGAGTCCCCGCCGCCGTCGGAGCTCGAGCAGCCGGACATGAGGGCGATCGCGGCGACGGCGGCGACCGCCGCCAGGGGAGCGGAGAAGCGGGTGCGGATCGGGTGCATGTCGATGCGACGTCGCACGGCGGCGGCTGGTTCCCTGCCTGCCGTCGGTTCCCGTTCCTTCTCTGGGAGACTGGCCGGGTGCGCAGTGCGATCGTCGTCGGGGCCGGGGTGGCCGGACTGGTCGCCGCGCGCGATCTCGCCGAGTCGGGTGCGTCCGTGCTCGTGCTCGAGGGCTCCGACCGCGCGGGCGGCAAGCTCCGGGGCGGCACCGTCGCCGACGTGACCGTCGACGTGGGCGCCGAGGCGATGCTGCACCGCCGGCCCGAGGGGATCGACCTCGCGACCGACCTCGACCTCTCGCTCGTCCACCCCACGTCGGCCAGCTCGCGGATCTGGACGCGCGGCGCGCTCCGCCCGCTGCCGCGCACGGTGATGGGCGCGCCGCTCGACCTCGACCAGCTCGAGGCGTCCGGGATCCTCTCGCCGGAGGGGATGGTGCGGGCGCGCCACCAGTTCGTCGGCGGCCTCCCGGACGGGAGCGACGAGTCCGTCGGCGAGCTCGTCGCCCAGAGGTTCGGCGACGAGGTCGTCGACCGGCTGGTCGAGCCGCTCCTCGGCGGCGTGTACGCCGGCCAGGCCCGCCACATCTCCGTCCGCTCCGCCGCGCCGCAGCTCGTCGACCTCCTCGCGCGCAACGACTTCACCCTGCCCGTCCCGCCCGCCGACGCGCCGCCGGTCTTCGCCGCCGTGGACGGTGGCATGTGGCGGCTGCCCGCGGCGCTCGAGGCCGACCTCGCCGACCGGCCCGGCGTCGAGATCCGGTACGACGCCCCGGTGAGCGCCCTTCGTCGTACGGGATCCGGGTTCGGGGTGACCACGCCGGCCGGTGAGGAGCTCGCGGACCTCGTGGTCCTGGCGACACCGGCGGCCCCGACCGCCCGACTCGTGGCTGAGGTCGCGCCTGCCGCGGCCGACGACCTCGTTCGGATCGGCTACGCCTCGGTCGCGCTCGCCACCCTCGCCTACCGAGCCGACGACCCGGCCGTCGTCGAGGCCCTGGAGATCGGTGCCTCCGGCTTCCTCGTGCCTCCGGTCGACGGGCGCCGGGTCAAGGCCTCGACCTTCTCCTTCGCCAAGTGGGACTGGGTCCGGGCCGTGGGCGACGGGCTGCTGGTGCTGCGCACCTCGCTCGGCCGGTTCGGCGAGGAGGCGACCCTGCAGGTCCCCGACGACGAGTTGGTCCGGGCCTCGCTCGCTGACCTCGCCGACGCCACCGGCCTGCGCGCCGATCCCGTCGACGTGGTGGTCCAGCGCTGGGGCGGGGGACTGCCGCAGTACTGGGTCGGCCACGCCGCCCGTGTCGCCCGCATCCGCGCGGCCGTCGGCACGGTCCCGGGTCTCGCCGTCTGCGGAGCGGCGTACGACGGAGTCGGCATCCCGGCCACCATCGGCTCCGCCCACACCGCCGCCGCCTCCCTCCTCACCTGACCCCGCGAGCTGTGGGGAGTGACACCCCGCGTGTCCTCCCAGGTGTGCCCCGTTGTCCCTGTCGGGCGGGACACGGGGCCCGGCACCTTCGGGTCATGACAACGCAGACCCACCTCCCCCCGACCGCCCTCGACCAGACGGGACAGCCGGGCCGGGCCGGCGCCCAGGAGGGCGCCGCCCACCCGCCGACCCGCTGGGCGCTCGCCGGCCTGCTGGCCGGCGTGGCCGGCATCGGCACCATGGTCACCTCCTCCATGGTCAATGCCGTCTACGACCCCGACCTCCAGGGCAACGCGGAGGCGATCTCCGAGCGGCTCAGCGACCTGGTCCCGCAGATGCTGGCGTTCCACACGTTCACGATGGTCGGCGCAGTGCTGATGATCGTCTTCGCGGCCGGCCTCCACCGGCGCCTGAAGGCGAGCGCCGCCAGCGACAGCGTGCTGCCGCTCGTGGCCTTCAGCGGCGTGCTCGTCACCGCGGTGATGCTGATCGTCGGCGCCGGGCTCGACACCGAGTTCATCTTCGCGGCGGGCGACACGGACATCGTCGTTCCGGAGAGCGCCACCTTCTACAACCACTGGATCGGCACCGTGCCGTGGTGCTGGGGCCTGCTCGGGCTCTCCGGCATCTGCCTGTTCGGGCTCGCCCGGGCCGGTGGGCTGCCGAAGTGGCTCGGTCTCGTCGGGCTGATCGGCGGCGGCCTCACCCTGCTGCTCGGCATCTCGCCGTTGCAGTACATGGCCGGCATGACCGGCCCGATCGGCCTGGTCGTGATCGCCCTCGGCTTCCTCGCCGGCGACAAGGCCTTCCGCGGCCGCGCGTGAGCAATCCCGTCACCCCGGCCGGTCCGGTCCCCATTCCGCCACGGAGGGGGCCGGGCCGGCTGCACAATGTGCCGGTGCAGATCGAGTCCCGACCCCGAGGCATGCAGCTCGTGGCCGTACTCGTCGTGCCGGCCCTGTGCGTGCTGCTCCTTCCCGCAGCCGCAGCCGTCGACGCGACGGCGCCCGGCACGGGGCCCGGTGCGGACATCGCCGACGGACCGGGCTGGCCGTGGGTCGTGAACGGCGCACTGCTCGGCGTCTTCGCCGCCGTCGTCCTCGTGCGCGACCGGCGCCAGCGGTTCGGCTGGGTGCTCGCCGCATCGGGCCTCTTCTGGTCCCTCGACGGGTTCGCGCAGAGCTACGTCCACGCCGGGCTGAGCGCGGACGGCGCCTGGCCGGGCATGACCTTCGTGCTGTGGTTCCTCAACCGGTTCGGCGCCTACCTGACCTCGGTGACCGCGGCGCTGCTGCTCGTCTTCCCGACCGGCCGCTTCCTGCCGGGCCGCTGGACCCCCGCGTCGTGGATCGCCGTCGCGGGACTCTTCCTCAGCGGGCTCGCGGTGATCGTCGCACCCGCCGAGGGCGACCAGTGGCTCGACGACGTGCCCGCGGGCGTCGACCAGGACCCGACCTCGATCACCGCGCTCGCGGGCCACGGCCAGGACCTCGTCTCGGCCGGCGTCGCGGTCGGCGTCGCTGCCTTCTTCTTCTCCCTGCTGACCGTCGTGGTCCGCTACCGCCGGTCCGAGGGCCTCGAGCGCGACCGCATGCGCTGGCTGCTGTGGTCGGTCTTCGTGATCGTGGCCGTCCTCCTGGTCAGCCTCATGTTCCCGCTCCCGGGCGACGGCTACGCAGGCGCGTTCAGCGCCACCGTGCTGCCCCCGGCGGCGATGACGATCGCCATCGTCCGCCCCACCCTCGTCTCCATCCAGGACCTCCTCGCCCGGACGGCCGTGCTCGCCGCCGTGCTCGCGGTGCTGGTCGTCGCCGACGCCGCCGTGCTGGCGCTGCTCACCCTCGTCCTCGACGACGAGCTCAGCCAGGCGCAGGTCGTCGCCGTCGTGCTCGCGGTCGCCGTGGTCCTCTACGGACCGCTGCGCCAGCGGCTCTCCGCGCTCGTCCGGCGGTTGATGCTCGGCGAGCGCACCAACCGGTACGACGTCGTGGCGGGCCTCGCCTCGACCCTCGAGACCACCGACGACAGCACCGAGCAGCTGACCGCCGTGGCGCGGGCAGTCGCTGCCGCGTTCGGGATCGCCTTCGTCAGCGTGGAGGTCGAGCGCAGCCACGGAGAGCGCCTGGTCACCACCGTCGGCGAGCTGGCTGGACCGGGCGGCGGTCGCGGCCTGGCGGACGAGGTCGCCGAGCAGCTGCTGGTCGCGCTGGCCCAGCTGGCTGCGCAGTCCACGGGCGGGCAGGACGAGGCTGCCGATCGTGGCGTCGCGGTAGGTGATCGGCAGCGTGCGGACCTGGTCCGGGCGCTCGCCGACGGTGGTGACCAGGCGCTCGCCGTGGCTGCGCTCGACCTCCACGCTGACGTACGGGATCCCGAACGCGCTGGCGACCGCCCGCGCCACGGCAGCCAGCTGCTCGGTGCTGTCGTCGGTGGTCTCCAGGGTCGAGGCGAGGCCGGCCACGACGTCGTACCGGTTCGTGCGCTCGCCGAGCATGAGG
>DATLIG010000147.1:0-10470 GCA_035539555.1 Nocardioides sp.
GAGGGGCCGCCGATGTCGATCTTCTCGATGCAGTCGTCGACGCCGGCGCCGGAGGCGACGGTCGCGGCGAACGGGTAGAGGTTGACCACCACCAGGTCGAACGGCGCGACGTCGAGCTCCTCGAGCTGCGCCACGTGGTCGGGCAGGCGGCGGTCGGCGAGGATGCCGGCGTGGACGCGCGGGTGCAGCGTCTTCACGCGGCCGTCGAGGCACTCGGGGAAGCCGGTCAGGTCCTCGACCTTGGTGACCGGGAGGCCCAGCGACTCGATGAGGGCGGCCGAGCCGCCGGTCGACACGAGCTCGACGCCGGCGGCGGCGAGGCCCGTGACCAGGTCGTCGAGGCCGGTCTTGTCGAAGACGGAGACCAGGGCTCGCTTGATGGCGACTGTGCCGATCTCGGGGGCGTCGGGCGTGGCGGACATCGAGGGGCTCCTCATCGGTCGGTGATCTCGATGAGGGCACCCAGGCGATCGATGCCGACTCGTCACTCCCTGGTGGTGGCCCACCTGCGCCAGTCGTGTGCCCTCATCGTACCGAGGTTCAGCCTCCCAGCCGAACCCGCCGGCCGTCGACCGTGAAGCCCTCGCGGGCCATCCGGCCGACCGACTCGACGAGCATCGCCCGCTCCGCTGTCTTGATCCGCTCGTGCAGCGACTCGACGTCGTCGTCGTCCTCGACCGGGACCACGCTCTGGGCGACGATCGCACCGGTGTCCACCCCGGCATCGACCACGAAGAGGGTCGCGCCGGTGACCTTCACGCCGTACTCGAGGGCGTCCTGCGGGCCGTGCATGCCCGGGAAGGACGGCGACAGCGCGGGGTGGGTGTTGACGGTGAGGCCGCCGAAGCGGGCCAGGAACTTCTCTCCCACCAGCTTCATGAACCCGGCGAGCACGACCAGGTCGGGCTCGAACGCAGCGACCTTGTCGGTCAGTGCGCGGTCCCAGTACGGGCGGCTGGAGTGGTCGCTGACCTTCGCGACGAACGTGGGTACGCCGGCGCGGTCGGCCCGGCGCAGGCCCTCGATGTCGTCGCGGTCGGCGCCGACGGCCACGACCTTCGCACCGTAGGCGGGGTCCGCACAGGCGTCGAGCAGGGCCTGGAGGTTGGTGCCCGATCCGGACACGAGGACGACGATGCGGGCAGGCGCTGACACGGCCGCCACTGTAGTGGCCCGCGTGCCCCGGCTCAGTCCGAGCCCGCGGGACGCAGGCCCTCGTAGCCGCAGCTCGTCGAGTAGAACTCGCGGAGGCTCCGAACGTCGCCGCGCCCCGCAGGTCCGAGGATCTGCTGGTGCCAGACGTCGCGCGGATCGTCGTAGTGCTCACGGTGCAGTTGCGTCTCGTCCGCACGCTGCAGCCACGACCATGCGATCGCGGCGCGGTTCCCCGGTTCCGAGCGGACCGCCAGCCACTCGCCGATCCACGCACAGATCCAGAACGAGTCGGCCTGGTTGCGACCCTCCCCCACCTCGTACACCGTCGGTTGCCCGGGTGCCGGGAGGGTGGCGGGGAACCGCACGCCGTCCGGCAGCGGATGCGGGTAGCGGTCAGCGAGCTGGTGGTACTCCGCCAGCATCTGCTCTCGGTCCATCAGGGAGGGACCCGTCGGTGCCGGCTCCTCGTCAGGGCGGTCGAGAATGACGAACAGGGCGGTCGACACCGCGACGAGGACGACGACAAGGGTCGCGAGACTGGGTCGGGGCACGGCCGCCTCCTCGGCGCCGGAGGTGGCCCGGCAGCGCCGGGCCACCTCGCCGATGATGGGTCAGAGCCAGATCGATCCGGCCCAGGTGTTGTCGCACCCGTGCCCGGTCTCGTTGGCCATCCGACCGTTGATGGCGTACTGGCCCGACGGCAGGGTCGTGCTGCCGTTGTCGGCACGACTGAAGCGCGCGTTGCCGGTCTCTCCGTTGATCTGGACGGACTTGGTGAACTGCGACGAGGAGTAGTCCTTGCGCAGGCCCCACCGACTCCATCGGTTGCCCGCGCAACCGACCTGGTTGGAGATCGTGAAGTCGGAGACACCGCTGGAGTGCGGACGCCACGTGGAGTACTGGATCAGCGTCCCCGAGGTGTTGAGGGTGCCGCCGACGTTCCACAGCTGGTTGGCATGGGCGGGAGTGACCGAGACGGCCAGGGCGACGAGAGCCGCCGCGAGGGCGACGGTCATTCGGACGAGAGTGCGCATCGAAGCTCCTTGGGATCGGTGATGGGAGGACCGAGTGTCGGACCGTGCCGCGACCGACCACACCCGGGAAGGCCGGGTGCTTCCCTGCTTGACGAATTGCGACGCGCACCCAGGGCGACAGCGCACCCTAGGCTTCTCGGGTGCGATGGATCCTCGTGATCGGCCTCGGTCTCGCCCTCGGCTCGGCGGCGGCCGCGTCCGACGCCGCGGCAGGCGCCCTGGACCAGACACCGCTGGATCGCGCGACGTCGATGCTGCTCAATGCCGGTTGCGTGTGGGCCGGGGCCGCTGTCCTCGCGGGCTGGTTGGTGCGCGGGGTCCGGCCCAGTCGGGGCGCCCTGGCCGGGACGGCCGCGCTCGTGGTCGGCGTCCTCACCTACTACGGCTACGGAGTGCTGCTCGGCGACCGGACCGCGAACGGCGCCGCAGCGGTGAGTGCGCACGTGCGCCTGTGGGCGATCGCCGCAGTGGCGGCCGGACCCCCGCTGGGGGCCATCGGGACCTGGTGTCGCGCCGCAGGGGCCCGGGCATTCCTGGCCCGCTCGGTCGTGCCGGTGGGGGCAATCACCGAGATGCTCGTCGTACGAGGCCTGGACGTGAGGACGTTCGAGGTCGACCCCGCGCTGGCCTGGGTCCAGTCCGCGATCGTGCTGGTCGCCGCGCTCAGCATCCTGGCAGCGATGTTGTGCCTGTGGCACTCCCTCGTGGCGGAGCGCAGCACCTGAGTGCCCGCGACCCGGCGTTCGCCACCGCCCGCCGCTTCCAACCCGGACGGACAGGCCGGGGTGCCGCTCCGCCGTCGGGATAGAACCGGCGGTACAGGTAGTCAATGTGCCGGTCGACGGCACGCGGTGTGGCCACCATCCCCCGCCGACGCAGCGCCGAGGCGATATCCACCGAGGTGGGCACCGTGCCCTCAGACCCGGAGCGGCACAGCTCCTCGAGCACCGCCATGTACGCGGTCGACGGGTTCAAGCGCACCTGCGCGAGCTCGTGCACCTCCTGGGCGCAGAGCTCGACCCTGGCCAGGCGGGGCTCGTGGCCGAAGACGACCAGCTCCTGCTCGGCCTCTCCCAGTGACAGACGCGCCAGCTCGAAAGGCACCACGACGTCGATCCTGCGCGCCGGAACCCTGACTCGTTGCCTCAGGTCCTCCAGGTCCAGGCTCACGAAGTCGACATCAGGCGACAGGTTGTCGAGCCGCCAGTGGTCGCGGTAGACGTGCAGGACGCCGCGAAGCCACTCCCCGGGCCCCGGGGCCACCCTGACCTGCACCTGGCACTCGGCGCAGCCGCACGACCCGAAGACGAGGCTCTCGCCCGGCCGAACGTCGTACTGCTGCGCTGACGGTCCCCGGACGGTGACTCCGTGGTCGTGGCGCACGAAACCTCCCGAGTGGCTCGAGGAGGGCGCGACCCCATATCCCTCCGCCCGACACGGCACCATGCGAGGAGGTCGACGGACCTCCACCTGAGGTATCGCAGATCGGCTCCTGAGGAGGACGTCGCGAGGGCGTCGCCGAACTTAGTTTCGGCTTCATGACGATTCTGCTCTCCGACCCGCGGGTGGCCGCGATCGAGGTCATCGACGCTGGTGAACCGCTGGTGTTGCTCGACGAAGCGCCTGGCGTGCGCGTGCGCGCGGGACTGGCCCAGAGGCTGGCTCAAGCCCATCTTCGGCTCCCGGCCGGACTCCGGCTGAAGGTCGTCGAGGGGCATCGCTCCGCCGGTGAGCAGCAACGAATCATCTCCGTCTACGGCCGCGAGCTCTCGCGCCTCCACCCCGACCTGGCGCCCGATGAGATCGAACGCCTCTCGAGCCGGTTCGTCGCGCCGCTGGGGGTCGCGCCTCACGTCGCCGGAGCGGCCGTGGACCTCACCCTCACGGATGCCGACGGACGCGATCTCGATCTCGGCACCCCGATCGACGCCACGCCGGAGCAGAGCGACGGTGCCTGCTACTTCGACTCCCCCGCCATCCCCGGGGCGGCCCGCGAGCTGCGCGGGATCCTGCGCGCGACGCTCGAGGGCGTCGGGTTCGTCAACTACCCGACGGAATGGTGGCACTGGAGCTTCGGCGACCGCTACTGGGCTCTGCTCACCGGCAGCCGGTACGCACTCTACGGTCCGGTCATCGAGAACCTCGCTGCATGAGCGCGCAACTCGAGACCGACCTGAGTGCGGTCGCCGCCAACGTCCGCAGCCTGCGCGAGCGCACGGACGCGACGCTGATGGCAGTCGTCAAGGCAGACGGGTTCGGCGGCGGGATCGCCGACGTGGCGAGGACCGCGGTGGCCAGCGGAGCAGCCTGGTTGGGCGTCGCCGGTCTCGACGAGGCGCGGGCGCTGCGTGCGGCAGGACTGCGCGAGCCGGTGCTGAGTTGGCTCAACGATCCCGCCGACGACCTCTCCTGGGCGCTGCGGCAGGACGTCGACGTGGCCGTGACCGACCTGACCCAGCTGGCCACCGTCGTCGATGCGGCACGCCGCACCCGCCGCTCGGCCCGGATCCACCTCCATGTGGACTGCGGCATGGCCCGGGAGGGCTGCCCGACCGCGGCCTGGCCGACGCTGTGCGGCGCCGCCCGTCACGCGGAATTGCACGAGCGGGTACAGGTCGTGGGCGTGATGGGCCACCTGGCCATGGCCGACGTCCCCGGGCATCCTGAGAACGCCCGCGGGCGGGAGCTCTTCGCCGCGGCCGTGCTCCTCGCGCGGTCCGTCGGACTGGCGCCGGAACACCGCCACCTCGCCGCGACGGCGGCGACGCTGCACGACTCCCGCAGCCACCACACGATGGTGCGGGTGGGGGCTGGTCTGGTCGGCATCGACCCGGCTGGCGGCACCGACCTGCGCCCAGCGCTGCGCCTGACCGCGCCGCTGCTCTCGACCCGCTCCGTCGATGCGGGCACCGCGGTCGGCTACGGGCGTACCTGGCGCGCGGGTGCCCGAACCCGCCTCGGACTCGTCGGCATCGGCTACGCCGACGGCGTCCCACGTGCGGCGTCCGGCCGAGCCCAGGTCCTCGTTCAGGGTCGTCGCCGGCCGGTCGTCGGGCGGATCTCCATGGACCAGCTGGTCGTCAGCCTCGGCGACCTCCGAGCGGCGGAGGGAGAGCAAGTGACCGTGTTCGGCCCCGGCGACGCGGGCGAGCCCCGCCTGGAGGACTGGGCGCTGTGGGCCGACACCATCCCGCACGAGATCGCCACCCGCGTCGGACCGCGAGTGCGCCGAAGTCTCCGTTCCCAGCCCGTTCGGCTGGTCTCGTGACACGCCGCAAGGTGGTGGTGATCGGGGGCGGCGCCAGCGCGGAGCACGAGGTCTCCCTTGCCTCGGCCTCCGCCGTCGCTCGGGCTCTCGATCCCCTGCACTACGACGTCCGGAGCCTGACCATCGACCGGACCGGGGGGTGGCACGACGACACGCGCCGGGTCGACCTGCCGGACGTGGTGCGGCTGCTGCGCGCCTGCGACGTGGCGGTGCCGGCCGTGCACGGTTCACCCGGGGAGGACGGCACGTTGGCGGCGTTCCTCGACGTGATCGGCGTCCCCTGGGTCGGTTCGGGGGTCCACGCGGGCGCGGTGGCCATGGACAAGTGGGTCACCAAGCTGGTCGCCAGGGCCGTCGGTGTCGAGGTCGCCGCCGGCCGGGTGGTCGCGCGTGGTCAGGTCGGGCAGCTCCGACAGCTCGCCTGGCCGGGGCCGAGCGTCGTCAAGCCCGTCGGCGCGGGCTCGAGCCTGGGCGTCAGCGTCGCCCGGAGCCAGGTGGAGCTCGACGCCGCACTCGGGCTCGCCTTCGAGTTCGACGATCGTGCCCTGGTGGAGGAGTTCGTCGTCGGCCGGGAGATCGACGTCGCGGTCCTGCGGCGGGCCGACACCAGCATCCTGGTCAGCCCGCCCCTGGAGATCGTCGGTGACGAGCTGTTCGACTACGCCACCAAGTACGGCGGCACCGCCGACTTCCGGGTGCCGGCCGACCTGAGCGACGGGGAGCGTAGGAGCCTGGAGGACGCCGCACGGGCGATGTTCGAGGCGCTGGGCTGCGCCGGGCTCGCCCGGGTCGACTTCTTCCTCACCCCTGCTGGTCCGGTGCTCAACGAGGTGAACACGACGCCCGGCATGACCGAGCACTCCCAGGCACCGCGCATGTTCGCGGCGGGCGGGCTCGCCTACCCTGCGCTGCTCGACGAGCTGATCGACGGCGCACTCGCCCGGTGACCGATGTCGTCCCCGGCACCGCCGTGGCCACCCGCCGCCTCGACGGCCTGGACCTGTTGCGCGGGGTCGCCGTCGCCCTGGTGATGCTGCGCCACGCCCTGCCCCAGGTCTTCGCGGGGGCCGGGGTGGTCGGCGTGGTCATGTTCTTCACCCTGAGCGGCTACCTGATCACCGGCGTCCTGTGCCGCGAGCGCGCACGCTGCGGCGCCGTCGACCTGCGCCGCTTCTACGCGGGCCGTGCGGTCCGGCTCCTGCCGGCGCTACTGGTGCTCCTGGTCGCCGTGGCCGCCGTGAGCCTGGCCCTGGACCCGCTCGGGGACCGCGCCCGGCTCGGCCGGACCATCGCGGTCGCGCTGACCTGGACCGCCAATCTGCCGGGCACGCACGCCAGCGCTGCGACGTTCCACCTGTGGACACTGGCGACGGAGGAGCAGTTCTACCTCGTCTGGCCGTGGGTCCTTGCGTTGGCGGCACGTCGGGCAGCAGGCCGAGTGCTCGCTCTTGCCGCCGGAGTCTGCCTGCTCGGTTGCGCCGCGACCCTCCTCTGGCTGCGCGAGGCACCCGACCTGGCCTACGCCCTGCCGACGTCGTGGGCGGTCTGCTTCGTGATCGGTGCGACGACGTGGTGGTACCGCGAGGGGTTCAGCCGCTGGCTCGGACCGCCGGGGCCGTGGGCGTGGATGGCTCTTGCCGTGCTCGGGGTGCTCAGCGTGGTTGCATTGCGGGGTAGCGCCGCCACCTATCTGATCGGGGGCCCCGTCATCGCCATGTCCAGCGCCGTCCTCCTGCTCACCTGGGGCACGCGGGCGCGGGTGAGCTGCATCCCTGCCCGTCCACTCGTGGCGCTCGGAGTGGTCTCCTACGCGGCCTACCTCTGGAACTACCCGCTCACGCTGTGGCTGCGACCGTCCTGGGGTGGGGAGGCGGGGCCGATCGCCGCCGTCCTGACCCTGCTCGCCGCGGCGATGAGCTGGCACCTGGTCGAGAAGCCGGTCGCACAGTGGTGGCGCTCCCGTAACGCTCCGGGGTCGACTCCGGGGTCGACTCCGGGGTCGGCTCCGTGAGGCCGGCTCTCCAGATCCCTGCGTGGGTGCCGTCCGCAGCAGGTGCCGTCGCCGTTGCCACCCTCGGTTCGACCGAGGCGGTCCGCAACGCCGAGCCCTACCGCTACGTGGACTCCTATCCCAGCGAGATCGCCAAGGGCCTCCTCCTCGCGTTCCTGTGCGCGCTCGCCGTGGGGCTCCACCGCGTGCTGCCTGCCGTCTCGCTCACCGTGGTCGTCGTGGCCTGCGCCTATCAGGTCGTCACCGGGACGGGGATGCAGCTCGCCCAGCTCGGCCTGGTCATGGTGGCCTTCGGTGCGGCGCGCTGGGGCAGCCCCGCGACACGCTGGGTGAGCGCCGCCCTGATCCCGGCGGCCGCGCTCAGCACCGTGGCCGTGTCCGCCCGGCTGAGCCCACTCACCCGCGGGGTCTTCGACAGCGTGTTCGGTGACGTCCTGCAGGAGCTGGTCGGTTCGCTGACACGGCGCGGTGCCGTCGTCTCGCTCGGCCTGATCGGGTTCGGCCTCCTGGCCGTGCCCTGGCTCATCGGGCTCAGCCTGCGGCTGCGCGCCGATGCCCGTGTGTCCCGGGATGCGCGCATGCACGCCGAGGAGGAGCGCGTCGCGGCCGTTGAGCTCGCCGCGGTCCGCGAGGAGCAGGCGCAGCTCGCACGCGACGTCCACGACGTGGTCGGCCACTCGCTCGCCGTCATCCTCGCGCAGGCCGAGTCCGCGCAGTTCCTCCCGGACCACGACGGGGAGCGACTCAAGCGCACGCTCGCCACGATCGCCACCTCGGCCCGGGTCTCCCTCGTCGACGTACGACAGGTGCTGGGTGCGGGCCATGGGGCCGCCGTGCCCTCCGAAGCCAGTTTCGACCAGCTGGTCGAGGGGGTACGAGCCAGCGGGGCGGTCGTGAACGTGCGCGAGCTCGGTCAGCGCGTCCCGCTCCCCCCGGAGCTGGCCGAGGTCGCTCACCGGGTACTGCAGGAGATGCTGACCAATGCGCTCCGGCATGGGGTGCGTGATGCCACGATCGACGTCGCTCGCACGTGGGATCGCGAGTTGTCGATCGACGTCGTCAATCCGGTGCCGGCCGGCGCCTCGAGCACCGCACCGGTCGGCGTCGGGCTGTCCGGCATGCGTCGCCGCCTCGAATCCGTGGGCGGCAGGCTCGACACCGGCCTGCTCGACGGGCCCGACGGCGCGAGGTGCTGGCGCAGCGTCGCGCACCTTCCGCTGCGGGCTCCCCGGGTGCCGCTGTGACCACCGCCTCCGCCCCGGTGATCCGCGTGCTGCTCGTCGACGACCAGGAACTCTTCCGAGCCGGGCTCCAGGTCATGGTCGACGCTCAGCCCGACATGGAGGTCGTCGGATCCGCCGGCGACGGTGCCGAGGGCGTGCGCCTGGCCGCACAGCGACGGCCCGACGTGGTGTTGATGGACATCCGGATGCCCGAGCTCGACGGCGTCGAGGCAACCCGGCGGCTGTTCGCCGCGCCCGCCGCCGCCGCGCGGGACCGCCCCCTGCGGGTCCTCGTGCTGACCACCTTCAACCTCGACGACCGTGCCGCGAACGCGATCCGGGCCGGGGCGAGCGGCTTCCTCCTCAAGGACTGCACGCCGGCGATGCTCGCCGACGCCATCCGAACGGTGCACGCCGGCAACGCGGTGCTCTCGCCCCAGGACCTGACCACCCTGCTCGAGGGTCAGTTCCGGACACGCACCCCGGTGCCTGCCGGCTACCTTGCGCTCACCGAGAAGGAGCGCGAAGTGTTCGCTGCCGTCGTCCGGGGCCTGTCGAATCTCGAGATCGCGCAGCTGGTCCTTGCCGGGGAGTCGACGGTGAAGACCCACGTCGGGGCGATCCTGCGCAAGCTGGAGTTGCGCGACCGTGTGCAGATCGTGGTGTTCGCCCACGAGCACGGCCTGGTCTGAGCGACCGAGCTCAGCGACGCGGGAGCCGGTCCCGCACGGCGCTCAGCCGGGTGCGGACCCAGCCGTCGCCGTCGCGCTGCCACCAGCAGACCAGCAGTGCGCCCACCACGCCGCCGATGCCGAAGGAGGTGATCGCGTGCAGCAGGACCTCGAAGGTGTACGGCCCGACGTGGGCCATCCGGCCCGGGCCGACGGCGCCACCGGCCAGCAGGGTGAGCACGGCCAGGCCGACTCCGGCGAGGATGCCGCCCGCGCAGCCGCGGAGGGCGGCCTGGTCCCAGCCGAGCACCGGCCGGTCGCGCTGGACCCGCCCGGCGACGTACGCCGCCAGCAGCACCGGGGTCACCATCAGCCACTCGGTCCACCACGGCTGGGCGCCCTGGTCGGGCAGCGCGGCGAGGAGCGGGAACATCGGGAGCGGCCCGAGCACGACCACGCTGGTCGAGACCGTGGTGCCGGTGCCGACGGTGAAGCCGGGGCCGAGCAGGTAGGAGCTGGAGAAGAGGGCCGCGTTGGGCAGCACGCCGATGGTGACCAGCAGCATCAGCGTCACCGCGCCTGCGTCGGCGTGCAGCTGGGAGACCACGTTGGCCGCGGTGGAGAAGTCGAGCACGAAGGCCACGGCGAGCGCCGCCAGGCTGATCGCGAACCAGATGCCGAGGATCCGGCGGGCCACCAGGACGGCGTCGCGGACCGCCGGTGGGACGATCGGCAGCCAGATCGCGGCGCGACCCGACCCGAAGGCGATGGCGGCCCCGCCGACACCGCCGCCGATGAGGAGCGACCACAGCACCACGGGGGCCGGGGCCGGGGAGGAGGCAGGCGTCGCGGCGAGCGCACCGGCGACCACGCCGACGACCGCGTAGCCGACCGCGAACAGGGCCGAGGCGAGCGGGACGGTCCAGTCGCGGGCGCCGTCGGAGATCCGGTCGGCATCGGGCCCGTGCCCGGAGACCGACTCGCCGATCCGGTGGCCGACCCGCCAGGTCGCCCACGCGCAGGCCAGGGTGAGGCCGAGCGGGATGGCGGTGATCCGGATGCCCTCCACGGCGACCGTGGACCCGTGGGCGACCAGCCAGCCGTGCGC
>DATLIG010000148.1:0-2911 GCA_035539555.1 Nocardioides sp.
TCCCTGACCCGACGGTACGACGATCGGTCGCTCCCGCTGCGCGCCCGCAGTGGCGCGACGCCCCTGCCGTCGTGGTGACCGTCGCGACGCTCGCGGCCGTCGCGCTGCCCGTCCTGGCCCTCGTCGTGGGCTCGTTCCGGCGCGACGGCGCCTGGTCGCTCGACCACTACCGCGCACTCAGCGGCTCGGCCGACGGGCTGTTCCAGGTCTCGATCGCACAGGCGCTCGCCGCGTCCCTGCGGATCGCCGTCGACGCCACCTGGATGTCCCTGCTGCTCGGCCTCGTGGTCGCCTTCGTGGTGACCCGCCGGGTCCGCTCGCGCGCCGGCCGCCGCGCGCGGGCGGCCCTCGACGGCTTCTTCATGCTGCCGCTCGGCGTCTCCGCCGTGACCCTCGGCTTCGGGTTCCTCATCGCGCTCGACGAGCCCCCGCTCGACCTGCGCTCCAGCCCGCTCCTCGTGCCGATCGCCCAGGCGCTGGTGGCCCTGCCGATCGTCGTACGGACGCTCGTGCCGGTGCTGGCCGGCATCGACGACCGGCAGCGGCAGGCGGCCGCGTCACTCGGCGCCGGTCCGGTGCGGACCCTGCTGACCGTCGACCTCGCCGTCGTGTGGCGCCCGGTGCTGGCCGCCGCGGGCTTCGCGTTCGCCGTTTCGCTGGGGGAGTTCGGCGCCACGTCGTTCATCGTGCGACCGGCCGAGCCGACGCTGCCGGTCGTGATCTACCGGCTGCTCGGCCATCCGGGCCCGCTCAACCACGGCACCGCGCTCGCTGCGTCCGTGGTGCTGGCCGCGGTGACCGCGGCCGTGATCCTCGTCGTCGAACGCCTCCGCGTTCCCGGAACAGGAGCCTGGTAGGTCGTGTCTCCCATTCCGCGGTGGATGCCCGGGTCGTCCGGTGCGTGCGATGGCAAGACGCCGACGCGCTGGCATGCTGGGCGCACGTCGAGCGTCGGCAACGCCGCCAGCGTGCGTACTGGGCGGGCTGGGCGCCGCCAGGGAATGGGAGACACGACCTAGATGCTCGAGCTCTCCGACGTGACCGTCGCCTTCGACGGCACCGTCGCCGTCGACGGGGTGGACCTCACCGTCGCCGACGGTGACGTGCTGGCCGTCCTCGGGCCGTCCGGCTGCGGCAAGTCCACGTTGCTGCGCGCCATCGCCGGGCTCGAGCCGGCCGCCGGCACGGTCGCCTGGGACGGCGCCGACCTCGCCGGCACGCCGACCCACCGGCGCGAGTTCGCCCTGATGTTCCAGGACGGCCAGCTCTTCGACCACCTCACCGTCGCCCGCAACGTCGGCTACGCCCTGCGCCTGCGCGGCGCGGACCGGCGCGCCGTCCGGGCCGAGGTCGACGACCTGCTCGCGCTCGTCGGCCTCGCCGGGTACGCCGACCGCCTGCCCCGCACCCTCTCCGGCGGCGAGCGCCAACGCGTCGCCCTCGCCCGTTCGCTCGCGGCGCACCCGCGGCTGATCCTCCTCGACGAGCCGCTCAGCGCGCTCGACGCGGGCCTGCGGGTCCGCCTCGGCGCCGACCTGCGCCGCATCCTCGTCGAGGCCGGTACGACGGCGCTGCTGGTCACCCACGACCAGGACGAGGCCTTCGCCGTCGCCGACCGGGTGGCCCTGATGCGCGCCGGCCGGATCGTGCAGGAGGGACCCGTCGGCGAGGTGTGGGCACGGCCGGTGGACGACGAGGCGCGAGAGTTCCTCGGCGCCCGGCGCAGCTTCGCCGGTGACGACGCCGCGCGGATCCTGGCCGCTGCCGGACTGCCGGACGAGGACGGTGTGACGATCGTCGTACGGCCGTCGGGCAGTGGAAGCGACAGTGGGACTGGCAGGGTCTCCTAGACTGCCCGGGTGTATCGCCGCGCCTATACCCTGCTCATCGGCACGGCCGCGCTCATGCTGGGCCTCGCGGTGTTCGCCGCCGTCAAGCTCGACCGGCGGCTGCTCGACCCGGAGGGCAGCTTTCTCGGACCGTCGTACATCCGTCTCCCGCTGCTGCTGATCGGGGCGTTGCTCCTCGACCTGCTGCCGCTGACGCTGTGGCGGGCGCGGGGTCGCCCGAGCCGGGTGATCCCGATCGCGAAGCACCGGCTCCGGACGCACTGGACCAAGGAGCGCGCGACGCTCGTCGGCGTCGGCGTGATCAGCTTCTACCTGACCTACGTCAGCTACCGGAACCTCAAGTCGTTCCTGCCGTTCGTGCGCTCCGCGCCGGACGCCACCGCGGACAAGCCGCGGGCGCTGTCCTACGACCGCGAACTGCACCTGCTGGACAAGGTGATCTTCTTCGGGCACGACCCGAGCGAGGTCCTGCACGGGATCTTCGGCACCACCTTCACCGCCGAGATCCTCTCGCCGATCTACCTGATGTTCCTGCCGCTCGTGCCGCTCGGCGTCACCGCGTGGCTGGTGTGGTCGCGCAACATGTCGTTCGGCTACTGGTTCGTGACCGCGCAGTGCCTGGCCTGGTCGCTGGGCACGCTGTCCTACTACCTGCTGCCGACCCTCGGCCCCGGCATCGCCTACGCCTCGCTCTACTACGGCGTCGACGGCCTCACCCACACCGGCACGACCGACCTGATGAACTCGATCGTCCGGGCGCGCGGCAACGTGCTGTACGGCGGCGCCACCGGGTCGGTGAACTCCATCGCCGGCTTCGCCAGCCTCCACTGCGCGATCACCCTGCTGTTCGCGCTGATGGTGCAGTACACCCTGCGCTCGAGGGTCCTGAAGTGGATCTTCTGGGTCAACTTCGGCCTCACCGTGATCGCCACCCTCTACTTCGGCTGGCACTACGTCGCCGACGACCTGGCCGGCATCGCGATCGCGATCGTCTCGTTCTACGTCGGTGGTGTCGCGAGCGGGCAGAAGTTCGACAGACACGGGCACTCGCACCCGACCAC
>DATLIG010000149.1:0-12239 GCA_035539555.1 Nocardioides sp.
CTCCATCGCCGAGGTGAAGGCCTCGCTCGCCGCGAGGACCGCGTCGGCGCCGGCAAGGTCGAGCACTTCCCGCCCACCGTCGAGGCCGGCGCCGCCGGAGGCGATCACCGGGACCGACACCGCGGCGCGCACCTGCCGGATCAGCTCCAGGTCGAAGCCGTCGGTCGTTCCGTCGGCGTCCATGGCGTTGAGGAGGATCTCCCCTGCGCCGAGCTCGGCGGCCCGGACGGCCCACTCGACGGCGTCGATGCCGGCCGACTGCCGCCCACCGTGGGTGGTGACCTCGAAGCCGGAGTCGGTGCGCACGTCGGAACCGGCAGGCACGCGGCGCGCGTCGACGGACAGGACGAGGACCTGGTTGCCGAAGCGCTGGGCGATCTCCGCGATCAGCTCGGGGCGCTTGATGGCGGCGGTGTTGACCGCGACCTTGACGGCGCCGGCGCGGAGCAGGCGGTCGACGTCCTCGACCGAGGAGACGCCCCCGCCGACGGTGAGCGGGATGAAGACCTGCTCGGCGGTCGCCGAGACGATCTCCATGGTCGTCGCCCGTCCCTCGTGGGAGGCGGAGATGTCGAGGAAGGTCAGCTCGTCGGCGCCCTCCGCGTCGTACAGCTTGGCCAGCTCGACCGGGTCGCCGGCGTCGCGCAGGTCCTGGAAGTTGACGCCCTTGACCACCCGGCCGGCGTCGACGTCCAGGCACGGGATGACCCGGACGGCCAAGGTCATACGAGTCCGCCCTTGGTGAGGGCGAGTGCGTCCTCGAGGGTGAACTGGCCGGTGTAGAGCGCGGTTCCGGCGATGGCGCCCTCGACGCCGACGGGCACCAGTGCCATCAGCGCGCGGATGTCGTCGAGGGTCGTGACGCCACCGGACGCGACGACCGGCCGGTCGGTGGCGGCGCAGACGTCCTGCAGCAGCTGCAGGTTCGGGCCCTGGAGCATGCCGTCCTTGTTGACGTCGGTCACGACGTAGCGGGCGCAGCCCTCGGCGTCGAGGCGGGCGAGGGTCTCGTAGAGGTCGCCGCCCTCCTGGGTCCAGCCGCGGGCGGCCAGCGTACGGCCGCGGACGTCGAGGCCCACGGCCACCCGGTCGCCGTACGTCGCGATCGCCCGGGCGCACCACTCCGGCTGTTCGAGCGCGGCGGTGCCGATGTTCACCCGGCGGCAGCCGGTCGCCATCGCGGCCTCGAGCGACTCGTCGTCGCGGATGCCTCCGCTCATCTCGACCTTGATGTCGAGCTTGCCGACGATCTCGGCCTGCAGCTCGCGGTTCTGCCCGTGACCGAACGCGGCGTCGAGGTCGACCAGGTGCAGCCACTCGGCGCCGGCCTCCTGCCAGCGCAGGGCGGCCTCGATGGGGTCGCCGAACCGCTTCTCGGAGCCGTCCACGCCCTGCACGAGCTGGACGGCCTGGCCGCCCTTGATGTCGACGGCCGGCAGTAGCTCCAGGTAGGAGGTCACAGCGACTTCACCCAATTCCTCAGCAGTTGCGCGCCCGCGTCCCCCGACTTCTCGGGGTGGAACTGCGTGGCGCAGAGTGGTCCGTTCTCGACGGCGGCGACGAAGCGGTCGCCCCCGTGCTCCGCCCAGGTCACCAGGGGCTGGTGACTGTCGGGCGTGCGGTCGTTGGTGACCAGGGTCCAGTCGCGGACGCCGTACGAGTGCACGAAGTAGAAGCGCTCGCCCTCGATGCCCGCGAACAGGCGGGTGCTCTCGGGCACCGCCACGGTGTTCCAGCCCATGTGCGGCACGATCGGCGCCTGCAGGCGCTCGACGACGCCGGGCCACTCGTTGCAGCCGTCGGTCTCGACACCGTGCTCGATGCCTCGCTCGAACAGGATCTGCATGCCCACGCAGATGCCCAGCACCGGGCGGCCACCGGACAGCCGGCGAGCGATGATCCGCTCGCCGCGGATCGCCCGCAGGCCGCGCATGCAGGCCTCGTAGGCGCCGACGCCCGGCACCAGCAGCCCGTCGGCCTCCATCGCGGTGTCGAGGTCGCCGGTCAGCGACACCTCCGCACCGGCGCGCTCGACGGCGCGCACGGCGGAGCGCAGGTTGCCGGAGCCGTAGTCGAGGACGACGACGGACGGCTTGCGGTCGCTCACCGGGTGCGGGCGTCTCGTGACGGTCGCTGCGCGACCTCCTCGACGACCGCGATCACAGCGCGCCCTTCGTGGACGGGATACCGGTCTCGCGCGGGTCCAGGGCGACCGCGTCGCGGAAGGCCCGCGCGAACGCCTTGAACTGCGTCTCGACGATGTGGTGCGGCTCGCGGCCCGCGAGCACCCGCACGTGCAGCGCGAAGTGGCCGTGGAACGCGATCGACTCGAAGACGTGCTGGGTCAGCGAGCCGAGGTAGGAGACCCCGGAGCCACCGAGCTGGACGTACTGCTGGCCCTCGGGCTCGCCGGTGTGGACGCAGTAGGGCCGGCCCGACACGTCGACGACCGCGTGCACGAGTGCCTCGTCCAGCGGGACGGTCGCGTCGCCGAAGCGGCGGATGCCCACCTTGTCACCCAGCGCCTCGCGCAGCGCCTGGCCGAGCGCGATGGCGGTGTCCTCGGTGGTGTGGTGGGCGTCGATGTGGACGTCGCCCTCGGTCTGCACCGTGAGGTCGACGAGTGCGTGGCGAGCGAAGGCGGTGAGCATGTGGTCGTAGAAGCCCACACCCGTGGAGATGTCGTGACGGCCGGTGCCGTCGATGTTCACCTCGACGAGGACCTTCGACTCGCTCGTCTGCCGCTCGACGCGGGCGGTCCTGGCAGTCATGCGCGTTCTCCATCCACATCAGTCAGTGCGGCCCGGAAGGCCGCCATCTCCTCGGGGGTGCCGACCGAGACCCGCAGCCAGCCGTCCGGCCCGGTCTCCCGGATCAGGACTCCCCGGTCGAGGAGACCCTGCCAGACAGCATGACGGTCGGCGAATCGCCCGAACAACACGAAATTCGCGTCCGAGTCGGCGACGTCGTACCCCTCGGCGCGCAGCCAGGTCACCAGCGCGTCGCGCTCGGCGCGCAGCTCGTCGACCTTGCCGAGCAGCTCGGGCGCGTGCCGCAGGGCCGCGAGCGCGACCGCCTGGGTGACGGCGGAGAGGTGGTAGGGCAGGCGCACGACCCGGATGGCGTCGCAGATCTCGGGCGCCGCCGCGAGGTAGCCCAGCCGCAGCCCCGCACCGGCGAAGGCCTTGCTCATGGTGCGCGTCACGACGAGGTTCCGGTACGACGGCAGCAGCTCGAGCGCGCTCGGGACACCCTCACGGCGGAACTCGCCGTAGGCCTCGTCGACCACGACCAGCCCGTCACCCGCGGCCTCGCACAGCTCACCGACGGCCTCCGGCGGCAACGCCGTGCCGGTCGGGTTGTTGGGGCTGGGCAGCAGGATCACGCTCGGCTGCTCGGTCTTGACCAGGTCGCGGGCGGCGTCGAGGTCGAGCGAGAAGTCGTCGGCGCGACGACCTGCCACCCAGCGGGTGTTGGTGTCGCGGGCGTACTCCGGATACATCGAGTAGGTCGGCGCGAAGCTCACCGCCGTCCGGCCGGGCCCGCCGAAGGCCTGCAGCAGCTGCAACATGACCTCGTTGGACCCGTTGGCCGCCCACACCTGCTCCGGGACGATCCCGGCCGGCGTGTCCCGGGAGAGGTACCGGGCCAGCGACTGGCGCAGCGCGACGAACTCGCGGTCGGGATAGCGGTTCAGCGTCACCGCGGCCTCGGCCGCGGACGTCGCGATGTCGGCGACACACGCCGGTGAGGGCCCGTACGGGTTCTCGTTGACGTTGAGCTGCACCGCGACATCGAGCTGCGGAGCGCCGTACGGCTCGATCCCCCGCAGCTCCTCACGGAGCGGGGGCCAGGTCATCGGCTCACCCGCACCGTGATCGCCGCGCCGTGACCCGGCAGGTCCTCGGCCTCGGCGAGCGTCACGACGTGGCCAGCCACCTCGTCGAGCGCCGCGGCGGAGTAGTCGATCACGTGGACCGACTTCGTGAACGCGCGGACCGAGAGCCCCGAGGAGTGGCAGGCGCAGCCGGCGGTCGGGAGGACGTGGTTGGAGCCGGCGCAGTAGTCGCCGAGGCTGACCGGCGCGTAGGGACCGACGAAGATCGCGCCGGCGTTGCGCACGCGGGCAGCCCAGGCGGCGGCGTCCTCGGTGTGGATCTCGAGGTGCTCGGCGGCGTAGGCGTTGACCACGTCGAGACCCTGCTCGAGGTCGCGGACCAGGACGATGCCGGACTGCTGACCGCCGAGCGAGGTGGTGATCCGCTCGGTGTGCTTGGTGGCGGCGACCTGCTGCTCGAGCTCGCGCTCGACGTCGGCCGCGAGGCGCTCGGAGGTCGTGACCAGCACGGAGGCGGCCAGCGGGTCGTGCTCCGCCTGGCTGATCAGGTCGGCTGCGACGTAGGCGGCGTTCCCGGTGTCGTCGGCGAGGATGGCGATCTCGGTCGGACCGGCCTCGGAGTCGATGCCGATCTGGCCCTTGAGGATCCGCTTCGCGGTGACGACCCAGATGTTGCCCGGACCGGTCACCAGGTCGACGCGCTTGCAGGGACCGACCCCGTAGGCGAACATCGCGATCGCCTGGGCGCCGCCGACGGCGTACACCTCCTCGACGCCGAGCAGCGCGCACGCCGCCAGGATCGTGGGGTGCACGGAGCCGCCGAACTCCTTCTGCGGCGGGCTGGCCAGCGCGATCGACTCGACGCCGGCGGTCTGCGCCGGCACGACGTTCATCAGCACGCTCGACACGAGCGGCGCCAAGCCGCCCGGGACGTAAAGGCCGACGCGCCCGACGGGCACCTTGCGGTGGGTGACCCGGGCACCGGGGCCGAGGTCGGTGACAGCGTCCTGCTCGAGCTCGTTGGCGCAGGTCGCACGGAGACGACGGATCGACTCCTCCAGGCCCGCGCGGATGTCGGGATCGAGGTTGTCGAGTGCCGCCTGCATCACGGCCGGGGCGACCCGGATGTCGTCGACGCGCACGCCGTCGAACTTCTCCCCGAACTCCACGATCGCGTCCAGCCCACGCGTGCGGACCTCCTCGCAGATCGCATGCACCGCCGGTACCGCGGCTTCGATGTCGAAGTCGGCACGGGGCACTGCTGCGCGGTAGTCGCCGGAGGCGTCGGCGCCGCGCAGGTCGATGCGGCGGATGAGGGACATGTCCCCGATTCTACGGTTCCGTCGAGGTCTCCCCCGCCCCGGCGACGCCTGCCGGGACGACCGCGAGGGCCAGGCGGCGACCGGTGTCGAGGGCGGCGTCGTCGCCGAACAGCTCGCGGCGGGTGTTGGCCGCGACGAGGTAGGCGTCGATGCGGAACGCCGCCTCGGCCGGATCCGGTACGCCGGCCGCGGACAGCTCGCGCTCGAGCACGCCGATCCACTCCCGCTTGAGGTCGCGGACCGCGTCGGCGACGCGGCCCTCGCGATGGCCGAACTCGGCCGACGTGGTGGCCACGAAGCAGCCGCCCGGAAAGACCTCGTCGTGCAGGTAGCCGACCCAGCGGTCGAGCAGCGCACGCAGCCGGGGCGCTCCCGACGGCTCGACCCAGGCGGGCCTGATCACGTGCTCGACGTACAGCGACCGGGCCTCGGCCACGGCGGCGAGCAGGATCTCCTCACGGTTGCCGAAGACCGTCAGCAGGCCGCTCTTGCTCGCCCCGGTGGCCTCGGCCAGCGCGCCGACGGTGATCGAGTCGAGGCCCTGCACCGTCGCCAGCCGGGCCGCCGTGCGCGCCGCGTGGCGGCGGGTGCGATCGCCACGCTCACGTCGGCCGTCAACCGTCGAGGTCATGCGGACCAAGATACCCGACCGACTGGACGCATTGATTCGCGGCCACTACCGTGCGAAGTAAGCGACCGATCGGTCGTTCAATCTCAGGAGGCAGCCATGACCACCCGCACCGATGTCCCGGCCCTGCAGGACGAGGAGCCGATCGCCGCTCCGCCGGATGCCGTCTGGGCGCTGGTCGGCGACCCGACCCGGATGGCCGCGTGGAGCCCGCAGGTCGACTCGACCCGACTGTCCGACGGCGCGGCAGCGTGTGCCCTGGGCACCCGGTTCACCAACCGCAACGTCCAGGGCGACCTGGCCTGGATCACCCACGGCGAGATCGTCCGCTACGAGCCCGGTCGCGCCCTCGCCTTCCGGATCGAGGAGAACTGGGCGGTCTGGTCCTTCGAGCTCGAGCCGACCGCGGACGGCGGCACCCTGCTGCGCCAGTGTCGCGAGACGCCCGACGGCATCTCCGACCTGTCGCTCCAGCTCACCGACGCCTACCTCGGCGGCATGACGATGCTGACCAGCAACCTCCGCGCCGGCATGCGCGAGACACTCACCCGGATCCGGGTCGCTGCCGAAGGAGCTCCCCAGTAGGGCACTAGGGTCGGTGACGTGCCCGACGAGCTGCCGATGTTCCCGCTCAACGCGGTGGTCTACCCGGGGGTCAGCCTCCCGCTGCACGTGTTCGAGGACCGCTACCGCGCGCTCGTCCACCACCTGCTGCGGATCGAGGACCCGGCCGAGCGGGTGTTCGGCTCGGTCGCCATCCGCGAGGGATACGAGGTCGGCGACCACGGCGCGCAGTCGCTGTTCCGGATCGGCGTCCGGCTCCAGCTCACCGACGTCGAGAGCAACCCCGACGGGACGTTCGACATCGTCGCGGTCGGCCGCGACCGGATCCAGCTCGATCGGCTGCGCACCACCGACGCCTTCCCGCTCGGCGAGGTGCGCCTCCTGACCGAGCCGGAGGTCGTCGTACCGGTGGAGGTGGTCGAGCGGGCGCGGGCGACCTTCGCGGCCTACCGCGCGATGGTGCGCCAGATCGCCGGCGACCCGCTCGACGGCGAGCTGCCGCAGGACCCCGGCTACCTGTCATGGACCCTCGCCGCCTGCTCGCCCCTCCCGCTCGGCGAACGCCAGGAGCTGCTCGAGGCCACCGACCCGGCCGAGCGGCTGCTGCTGGTCACCGACCTGCTGCGTGCCGAGCTGCGGGCGATGAACGTGATCACCTCGCTGCCCGCCACCGAGGTGGCGCGGACCCGGTGGTCCCCCAATTGATCGGGCCACGCTGATGGCGCGGAGGAAGCCGGCCGGAGGCACGCCGGCCACAGTGGCGCTCACCGCCGCCGGTGTGCCGTTCACCGTCCACGAGTACGCCCACGACGCCCGCGCCGAGTCCTACGGGACGGAGGCCGCCGAGGCGATGGGCCTCGATCCCGGCCGGGTGTTCAAGACCCTCTTCGCCGACCTCGACGGCGCGCTCGTGGTCGGCATCGTGCCGGTCGCCGGGCAACTCGACCTCAAGGCACTCGCCCGAGCCCTCGGCGGGCGCAAGGCCGCGATGGCCGACCCGAAGGCGGCCGAGCGGGCGACCGGGTACGTCGTCGGCGGAATCTCGCCGCTCGGTCAGCGCAAGGCTCACCCCACCGTCGTCGACGACTCCGCGCTCGACCACGAGACGGTCTTCGTCTCGGCCGGACGGCGCGGGATGGAGGTCGAGCTCAGTCCTGCAGAGCTGGTTCGGCTGACGGCTGCCCGGGTCGCTGCCATTCGCCGCTAGGCGTGCGGGAGTTCAGCGCGAGCATCACGACCAGGTAGCCGAGCAGGCAGCCGACCGGCCATGCGAGGTACGGCGTCCAGCCGCTCACCTCCAGGTGGCCGGGCAGCTCCGTGCCGATCTTCACCTGGTCCACCTTGGCCTGCGGGTCGGACGGGCTCTGGACCAGGCCGATCACGGTCATCAGGGCCGCGGCCACCACGCTCCCGACCCCCGCGGCGGCCAGGCCGACCAACGGCCGATCGCGGGCGAACCAGCCGCCGACGACGCCGAGCAGCAGGGCCAGGCCGAAGGCGATGACCACGAAGTCCGCCGTACCACTGAAGTCACGGGTGATGCCGGGGTCGAACGGGTCCGGGTACCAGTGCGGCCCGGCCGCGGTGTCGTAGACCTTGCCGTCGGGCGCGGGACCCCACCACGTCCACCACAGCCAGCCGCCGGCGGCACCCAGCACGACGCCCAGCACGACCGGGGCGCCGATCGCCCGGAGGACCTCCTTGGGGCTCATCCGGCGAGGCACCCCGGCCCGAGGAGCTGCTTGAGGTCGGCGAACAGCGCGGAGGAGGGAGTCACCCGGAGATTGTCCCCCAGCCGCATGACCCTGGTGGAGTCGCGGCTCAACAGCTGGAGCCGGACCTCGGTCAGCCCGGCGTGGCTGACCAGCACGTCCTTCAGCTGCTGGACGACCGGACCGGTGCAGCGGGTGGACGGGAGGCTGATCACGACCGGCCCGTCGGCGGTGTTCTCCAGGTCGGGGACGGTCACCTCCTGGCCGCGCAGCTGCGAGGGCTCCCGGTCGGTGTCGAGCTGGCCGCGGACGCGCACGATCGCGTCCTCGGTGAGGTACGGCGCCGCGAGCCGGTAGCTGCTCGGGAACAGGAGGACGTCGATCGCACCCTCGAGGTCCTCGAGCGTCACCGTGGCCCAGGGATCGCCGTTCTTGGTGATCTTGCGCTGGATGGACGTGATCAGTCCGGCCACCGTGACGGTCGAGTTGTGGGCACGGTCCTCGTCGGTGACCAGCTGGCCGATGGTGCAGTCGGTGCCGTTGGACAGCACGTGCTCCAGGCCGAGCAGCGGGTGGTCGGAGACGTAGAGCCCGAGCATCTCGCGCTCGTGGCCGAGCAGCGTCATCTTGTCCCAGTCGTCGATGTCGGGGATCGCGACGCTCACCCCGAAGCCACCGTCGCCACCGTCGTCGTCGCCGAGGCCCGCGAACAGGGAGTCCTGGCCGATGGCCTCGTTGCGCTTGATGTCGACGTACTGGTCGACGGCGGTCTCGTGGATCGCCACCAGGGCCCGGCGACGGTGCTTCATGTCGTCGAAGGCGCCGGCCTTGATCAGCGAGTCGATCACCCGCTTGTTGCAGACCTGGGCGGGGACCTTCGAGAGGAAGTCGTTGAAGTCCGCGAAGCGCCCCTCCTCGGTGCGTGCCGCCACGATGCCGTCGACGACGTTGGCGCCGACGTTGCGGATGGCGGTGAGGCCGAAGCGGATGTCGGGACCGACCGCGGTGAAGTCGTGCGCCGACTCGTTGACGTCGGGCGGCAGGACCTGGATCTTCATCCGGCGGCACTCGTTGAGGTAGATCGCCATCTTGTCCTTGTCGTCCTTGACGGACGTCAGGAGCGCAGCCATGTACTCGGTCGGGTAGTTGGCCTTGAGGTAGGCGGTCCAGTAGGTGATGACGCCGTAGGCCGCCGAGTGCGACTTGTTGAAGGCGTAGTCGGCGAACGGGACGAGGATGTCCCACAGCGTCTTGACCGAGTCCTTGGGATAGCCGCGCTCGAGCATGCCGGCCTCGAAGCCGTCGAACTGCGCGTCGAGCTCGGCCTTCTTCTTCTTGCCCATGACCCGACGCATGTTGTCTGCGGCGCCCAGGGAGTAGCCCGCCAGGACCTGGGCGATCGCCATCACCTGCTCCTGGTAGACGATGAGACCGTAGGTCTCCCCCAGGACCGGCTCCAGCGCGTCGGCGAGGGCCGGGTGGATCGGCTCGATCGGCTGCCGGCCGTTCTTGCGGTGGGCGTACTTGTTGTGCGAGTCGGCACCCATCGGGCCCGGCCGGTAGAGCGCCGAGACGGCCGTGATGTCGGCGAACTTGTCGGGCAGCATCGACCGAAGCAGCGCCCGCATGCCGCCACCATCGAGCTGGAACACGCCGAGGGTGTCGCCGCGGCCCATCAGCTCGTAGGTCGCCCGGTTGTCGAACGGCAGCTCCTCGAGGACGACGTCCTCGCCCTTGTTGGCCTTGATGTTGACCAGCGCGTCCTCGAGGATGCGCAGGTTGGACAGGCCGAGGAAGTCCATCTTGACCAGCCCGAGCGACTCGCACATCGGGTAGTCGAACTGGGTGATGACCGCGCCGTCCTGCGGACGGGCCATGATCGGCACGATGTCGAGCAGCGGCTCGCTCGACATGATGACGCCGGCGGCGTGGACGCCCCAGTTGCGGATCTGCCCCTCGAGGCCCAGCGCCGTCTGGTAGATCGTGCGGACGTCGGCGTCCTGCTCGTAGAGAGCGCGGAACTCGCCACCGTCGTTGTAGCGCTTGTGCTCGGGGTTGAAGATGTCCTTGAGCGGGACGCCCTTGCCCATCACGTCGGGCGGCATCGCCTTGGTGATCTTGTCGCCGATCGCGAACCCGTGGTCGAGCACCCGGGCCGCGTCCTTGATCGCGGCCTTGGACTTCAGGCGCCCGAAGGTCGCGATCTGGCAGACCCGGTCGGCGCCGTACTTGTCGGAGACGTACTGGATGACCTCACCGCGCCGGGCATCGTCGAAGTCGATGTCGAAGTCGGGCATCGAGGGACGCTCGGGGTTGAGGAAGCGCTCGAAGTAGAGGCCGTGCTCCAGCGGGCACAGGTCGGTGATCCGCAGTGCGTACGCCGCGATGGACCCCGCACCCGAGCCACGGCCCGGTCCGACCCGGATGCCGTTGTCCTTGGACCAGTTGATGAAGTCTGCGACCACGAGGAAGTATCCGCAGTAGCCCTTCTGGGCGACGACGGCGAGCTCCATCTCGACGCGGTCCTTGACCTCCTGGGTCAGCCGGTCGCCCGGGTAGCGGGACTCGATGCCGCGCCAGACCTCCTTGCGGAACCAGGACTCCTCGGTCTCCCCCGCGGGGATGTCGGCCTTGGCCATGTAGCCGCCGGTGTTCTCGTTGAACTCCACCGCGCAGCGCTCGGCGATGGCGACCGTGTTGTCGCACGCCTCCGGCATGCCGAAGCGGTCGGCCCACAGCTCACGCATCTCGGCGGCCGACTTGATGTAGTAGCCGCCGCCGTCGAACTTGAGGCGGTTGGTGTCGGAGAGCCGCTTGCCGGACGCGACGCAGATCAGGGCGTCGTGGGCGTCGGCGTCCTCGGGGTTGTTGTAGTGGGAGTCGTTGGTCGCGATCGGCGCGATGTTCATCTCGCGGCCCAGGCGCAGCAGGTCGTCGCGGACCCGCTTCTCGATCGAGATGCCGTGGTCCATCAGCTCGAGGAAGACGTTGTCCTTGCCGAAGATGTCCTGCAGCTCGGCCGCCTCGCGCACGGCCTCGTCCCACTGGCCCAGGCGCAGCCGGGTCTGGATCGCGCCGCTGGGGCAGCCGGTGCTGACGATCAGCCCCTTGCTGTGCTCCTGCAGGATCTCCTTGTCCATGCGGGGCTTGTAGAAGTAGCCCTCGAGGCTGGAGCGGGACGAGAGCCGGAACAGGTTGTGCATGCCCTCGGTGGACTCCGCCCACATCGTCATGTGGGTGTAGGCGCCGCCGCCGGCGACGTCGTCACCGCCCTCCTCGGCCGCGTCGCCCTTGCCCCAGCGGACCCGGCGCCGCTCGCCGCGCGGGGTGCCCGGCGTGACGTAGGCCTCGATGCCGATGATCGGCTTGACGCCGTGCTTCTGCGCCTTGGAGTAGAAGTCGTAGGCGCCGTGCAGGTTGCCGTGGTCGGTCATCGCGATCGACGACATCCCGAGCTCGTTGACCCGGCTGAACAGACCGTCCAACAACGAGGCACCGTCCAGCATCGAGTACTCGGTGTGCACGTGGAGGTGGACGAAATCGTCGCCGGAGCCGTTCGACATGAAGCGGAATTACACCCTTCCCGAAGGATTGCGAGCTGTCACGGACGAGTCCGGGCGGACGCCTCCGAAGGGGAAGAGCGCCAGCCTACGTCAGTCTGTCAGCCGCCTCCGACAGCGGCTGGCGTGTCGCCCGGATCGTCCGGATAGCGGCCGTCAGGCCACGCTCAGCGGCCGGCCATGCCCTGCAGCCGGGCGATCCGGTCCGCGGTCGGCGGGTGCGAGGAGAACAGCCGGGAGACGTCCTGGGCGCGGAACGGGTTCGCGATCATCATGTGGCTGGCGTTCTGCAGCTGCGGGGTCGGCTGCAGCGGCCGGGCCGCGACGCCGTGCTCCAGCTTGTTCAGCGCGCTGGCCAGGGCGAGCGGGTCGCCGGTCAGCCGGGCGCCGTCCTCGTCGGCGTCGTACTCGCGGGTGCGGCTGATCGCCATCTGGATCACCGCGGCCGCGATCGGGGCCAGCAGTGAGATCGCGATCAGCGCGAGCGGGTTCGGCCGGTCCTCGTCGTCGCCTCCGCCGAAGATGTTCATGAACATCAGCATCTGCGCCACCGAGGTGATCACGCCGGCGATCGCGGCGGCGACCGAGGAGGTCAGGATGTCCCGGTTGTAGACG
>DATLIG010000150.1:0-2637 GCA_035539555.1 Nocardioides sp.
ATCGCGATCCCGCACATCATCCAGAACGGCTCGCCGGAGCTGATCGACGCCTGGGTCCGCCCGACGCTCAGTGGCGACCTGATCGGCTCGATGGCGGTCACCGAGCCGGGCACCGGCTCCGACGTGGCCAGCATCAGCACCCGTGCGGTCCGCGACGGCGACCACTGGGTGATCAACGGCGCCAAGACGTTCATCACCTCCAGCGTCCGCGGCGACTTCGTGACCACGGCCGTCCGCACCGGCGAGGCGGGCGCGCACGGCATCTCGATGATCGTCGTTCCGAAGGGGACGCCGGGCTTCACCGTCTCCCGCAAGCTCGACAAGATGGGCTGGCTGGCGTCCGACACCGGTGAGCTGTCGTACGTCGACGTGCGGGTCCCGGTCGGCAACCTGGTCGGGAGTGAGAACCACGGGTTCTACTACATCGCCGAGAACTTCGTGACCGAGCGGATCTTCCTCGCGCTGATGGGCTACGGCCACGCGATGCGCTGCCTCGACCTGTCGGTGCAGTACTGCAAGGACCGCGAGACCTTCGGCAAGCCGCTGGTGAAGAACCAGGTCGTGCGCGCGAAGCTGGTCGAGATGCACCGCCAGGTCGCGGTCGCCCGGACCTACACCCTCGAGGTCGCGCAGCGGTACGTCGCCGGCGAGAACGTCATCGCCGAGGCCTGCCTGGCGAAGCAGACCGCCGTCGACACCGCGGTGTGGGTGGCCGACCAGGCCGTCCAGCTGCACGGCGGGATGGGCTACATGCGTGAGTCGGAGGTCGAGCGGCACTACCGCGACGTCCGGCTGCTGCCGATCGGCGGTGGCGCGACCGAGGTCCTCACCGACCTCGCCGCCAAGCTGCTCGGCTACGCCTGACCACCCGACGGACAGATCTGAGAGGCCGAGGATGAATCTCATCAAGCCGCTGGGCGGCGAGGTGACCGTGCACATGAAGGCGTCGGTCGCCGACGTCTGGGCGCTGGTCAGCGACGTGACCCGGATCGGGGAGTTCTCCCCGGAGACCTTCGAGGCGCAGTGGACCCACGGCGCGACCGGTCCCGCGGTCGGCGCGCGCTTCAAGGGACATGTGAAGCGCAACGGCGTCGGGCCGACGTACTGGACGCCGTGCACCGTCACGAAGTGCGTCCCCGACGAGGTCTTCGAGTTCGGCGTCGGCCTCGACAACAACCCCATCAACACGTGGGGCTACCGGATGCAGCCCGAGAACGGCGGCACCCGTGTCACCGAGTACTTCCGGCTCACGCCGGCCTGGTACCTGCGCGGCTACTGGCTCGTGCTGGGCCGGCTGCGCGGCAGGACCAACGAGCGCGGCATGCGCACGACCCTCGAGAGGATGAAGGCGGTGGTGGAGTCATGACGACCGACACCCAGGTGGCGGCGGAGGAGCAGACCCCCGAGCAGCTGCGGCGTACGGCCATGGAGGCCAAGCTCGAGGCGCTGCACGCCGAGCAGGCCAAGGCGGTCGAGGCCGGCGGCAAGTACATCGCGCGCCACAAGGACCGCGGCAAGCTCACCGCCCGCGAGCGGATCGAGCTGCTCGTCGACGAGGGCTCGGCCTTCCTCGAGCTGATGCCGCTGGCCGGCTGGGGCAGCGACTTCGCGGTCGGCGCCTCGCTCGTGACCGGCATCGGCGTGGTCGAGGGCGTCGAGTGCATGATCGTCGCCAACGACCCGACGGTGAAGGGCGGCGCCCTCAACCCGTGGTCGTTGAAGAAGTCCTTCCGCGCGGCCGAGATCGCCGAGAAGAACTTCCTCCCGTCGATCAACCTCACCGAGTCCGGCGGCGCCGATCTCCCCACCCAGAAGGAGATCTTCATCCCCGGCGGCCGCGGCTTCCGCGACCTGACCCGCTCGTCGGCGCGCAAGCAGCCGACCATCTCGGTGGTCTTCGGCAACTCGACCGCGGGCGGCGCCTACGTCCCCGGCATGAGCGACTACGTGATCATGGTCAAGGAGCAGGCCAAGGTGTTCCTGGCCGGCCCGCCGTTGGTGAAGATGGCGACGGGCGAGGAGTCCGACGACGAGACCCTCGGCGGCGCCGAGATGCACTCGCGCATCTCCGGCTCCTCCGACTTCCTCGCGGTCGACGAGTACGACGCCATCCGGCTCGCGCGTCGTACCGTCGCCCGGCTGAACTGGCGCAAGAGGGGCGACGTCCCGACCGTCGACTACGCCGAGCCCGACCTCGACCCCGAGGACCTGCTCGAGCTGATCCCGACGGACCTCAAGGAGCCCTTCGACCCGCGCGAGGCGATCCTGCGCATCGTCGACGGCACCAGCCCCGGTGTCGGAGGCAACGGCCAGCCGTTCGACGAGTTCAAGCCGCTCTACGGCTCGGCGCTGTGCGTCGGCTGGGCGCAGATCCACGGCCACCCGGTCGGCATCCTCGCCAACGCGCGCGGCGTGCTGATGAGCGAGGAGGCCCAGAAGGCCGCCCAGTTCATCCAGCTGGCCAACCAGAAGGACACGCCGCTGCTCTTCCTGCACAACACGACCGGCTACATGGTCGGCGCGGAGTACGAGCAGGGCGGCATCATCAAGCACGGCGCGATGATGATCAACGCGGTCTCCAACTCGAAGGTGCCGCACCTGACGGTGATCATGGGGGCGTCGTACGGCGCCGGCAAC
>DATLIG010000151.1:0-3081 GCA_035539555.1 Nocardioides sp.
CGCTCGCAGAACCACGAGTCGGCCAACCGCCTGCACACGGTCGTGTCGCTCATCGAGATGGGCCGCACCGACGACGCGGTCGCGTTCGCCACCGATGAGCTGCAGGTCGCCCAGCTGCTCACCGACCAGGTCGTCGGTGCCGTCGACGACCCCGTCGTCGCGGCCCTACTGCTGGGCAAGTCCGCCGAGGCCGCGGAGCGGGGCGTCGAGCTGCGCATCGTCGGAGAGCTGCCGTCGGGGACGGGCATCGCGCCGCGCGACCTGGTCACCGTGCTCGGCAACCTCGTCGACAACGCCCTCGACGCGGTCGCCGAGGCCGACCCGCGGATCGTCGAGGTCCGGCTCTCCGGCGACGCCACCTCGGTCACGATCCGCGTCGGGGACTGCGGGCCGGGGCTCGACGACGACGCCTCGGCACGCGTCCTGGACCGCGGGTGGACCACGAAGGCCGAGCCGGGCACCGGCCGCGGCCTCGGCCTCGCACTGGTCGGCCAGGTCGCCCGGCGCCACGACGGCGAGGTCGTGGTCGGTCGCTCGCCCCTCGGCGGCGCGGAGTTCACCGTCTCGCTGGCCATCACCCCGGGGACGGCCCGATGACCGTCCGGGTGCTCGTCGTCGAGGACGAGGCGCTGGCCGCCGAGGCCCATGCGGCCTACGTCGGCCGGGTGCCGGGGTTCGAGCTCGCCGGGGTGGCGCGGTCGGCGCGGGACGCGGTCCGTGCGCTCGACGCCGCCCGGGAGGCCGGCACCCCGGTCGACCTCGTCCTGCTCGACATGAACCTGCCCGACGGCCACGGGCTCGGGCTCCTCAACGGGCTGCGCGCCGCCGGGCACCTGTGCGACGTGATCGCCGTGACGGCGGCGCGGGACACCCGCGTGGTCCGGCAGGCCGTCGTACAGGGGGTGGTGCTGTACCTCCTGAAGCCGTTCACGTTCGCGACCTTCCGCGCCAAGCTCGAGCAGTACGCCGAGTACCGCGCGCGGCTGGACGCCGCTCCCGACGAGGTCGTCCAGGACGAGGTCGACCAGCTGCTGGGGTCGCTCCGGCCCACCGGCAGCGCGCCGCTGCCGAAGGGCATGAGCGCGGAGACGCTGCGCGCGGTCACGGCCGCGTTGCGCGAGGCCGGGAACGAGCTGTCCGCCAGCGAGGTCGCGTCCGTGGTCGGCGCCTCGCGGGTGACCGCGCGGCGCTACCTCGAGCACCTCGCCGACCAGGGCCTGGCCGCGCGCGGGGTCCGCTACGGCCCCAGCGGCGGTCGGCCGGAGGTCAGCTACAGCTGGAGGTGATCAGCAACGCGCGGCAGCGCGGCGGGAGCCGCCGCCGGGCAGCCTGCGCTCGCGCTGTCAGGACAGGTCCAGGCCCGGGTAGAGCGGGTGCTTGTCGAGCAGCTCGGCCGAGGCGGCCCGGACCTTGTCGGCCACGCCCTCGCCGAGGACGTAGGTCGCCTTGGACGGCGCACCCGCCTTGTTCGTGCCGGCCTCGGTGTTCTGCAGGACGTGGACGATCAGGTCGGCGACCTGGTCGAACTCGTCGACGCCGAAGCCGCGGCTGGTCAGCGCCGGGGTGCCGATCCGGATGCCGGAGGTGTACCAGGCGCCGTTGGGGTCGGACGGGACCGAGTTGCGGTTGGTGACGACGCCGGCGTCGAGCAGGGCCGACTCGGCCTGGCGGCCGGTCTGGCCGAACGACGAGACGTCGAGCAGCACGATGTGGTTGTCGGTGCCGTCGGTGACGAGCTTGGTGCCGCGCTTCATCAGGCCCTCGGCGAGCGCCTTGGCGTTGTCGGCGACGGACTGGGCGTAGGTGCGGAACTCCGGCGTACGGGCCTCGGCGAAGGCGACGGCCTTGGCGGCCATCACGTGCGAGAGCGGGCCACCGAGGACCATCGGGCAGCCGCGGTCGACGCTCGGGGCGTACTCCTCCGTGGCCAGGATGAACCCGCCGCGCGGACCGCGCAGCGACTTGTGCGAGGTGCTGGTGACGACGTGGGCGTGCGGGATCGGGTCCTCGTCGCCGGTGAAGACCTTGCCGGCGACCAGGCCCGCGAAGTGCGCCATGTCGACCATCAGGGTGGCGCCGACCTCGTCGGCGATCTCGCGCATCTTCGCGAAGTTCACGCGGCGCGGGTAGGCGGAGTAGCCCGCGACCAGGATGAGCGGCTTGAACTCCTTCGCCTTGGCGCGCAGCGCGTCGTAGTCGATGAGCCCGGTGCCGGGGTCCGTGCCGTACTGCTGCTGGTGGAACATCTTGCCGCTGATGTTCGGGCGGAAGCCGTGGGTGAGGTGGCCGCCGGTGTCGAGGCTCATGCCGAGCAGGCGCTGGTTGCCGAGCTCGTGGCGCAGCTTCTCCCAGTCGGCGTCGGAGAGGTCGTTCATGTTCTTCACGCCGGCGTCCTGCAGCCAGGGGCCCTCGACACGGTGGGCCAGGATCGCCCAGTACGCCGTCAGGTTGGCGTCGATGCCGGAGTGCGGCTGGACGTAGGCGTACTCCGCGCCGAACAGCTCGCGGGCGTGCTCGGCGGCGAGCGCCTCGACGGTGTCGACGTTCTGGCAGCCGGCGTAGAAGCGGTGGCCGACGGTGCCCTCGGCGTACTTGTCGCTGAACCAGGTGCCCATGGTGAGGAGCACGGCCGGCGAGGCGTAGTTCTCGCTCGCGATCAGCTTGAGCGACGCCCGCTGGTCGGCGAGCTCCTGGCGGGTGGCGTCGGCGATGCGGGGCTCGACGGACGCGATGACCTCGAGCGCCTGGCGGTAGGCGCTGCTGACGAGTTCGCCGTTGACGGAGATGTCGCTCATGGGCGACAGCCTAGGTCGTGTCTCCCCCTTCCCTGGCGGTGCCCCGCCCGCCCAGCACGCACGCTGGCTTCGTTGCCGACGCTCGACGTGCGCCCAGCATGCCCACGCGCCGCCGCCTTGCCATCGCACGCACTGGACGACCGGGGCATCCACCAGGAAGGCGAGACACGACCTTGTGGTGCCCGCCGACGCCGGCCGAGCGCCCGGGTGCACCGGACCTGCTGGCGGGTTGGCAGGCGTCGCCTCGTGTGACGTGCGTCGCAGGTCCCGCGTGAACCACGGGGCC
>DATLIG010000152.1:0-22905 GCA_035539555.1 Nocardioides sp.
GGGGCGGCGTGCTCGAAGACACCGCCCTCACCGGCGAGCACGGCCTCGACGTCCGGCGAGTCGGGCACCATCACGCAGACGACGTCGGCGCCCCGGACGGCGTCGGCGATCGAGTCGGCGGCGCGGCCGCCGGCCTCGACGAGCGGCTGGGCCTTGTCCGGGGTGCGGTTGTAGCCGGCGACGGAGTGGCCGGCGTCGGCGAGGTGGACAGCCATCGGGCTGCCCATGATGCCGAGACCGATGAAGGCGATGTTGGTCATGGGAGTCCTTTCAGGAGGAGATCGACGAGGCGGCGGCGCGGCGCTCGCGCGGGAGCCACGCGAAGCTGTCGGCCGAGGTGGCGGCGGGCTTGTACTCGAGGCCGACCCAGCCGGTGTAGCCGGCGGCCTCGAGGGCGGCGAGCTGGCGCTCGAGCGGCAGGTTGCCGGTGCCGGGCTCGTTGCGGCCCGGGGCGTCGGCGATCTGCACGTGTGCGACCCGGGCGGCGTGCTGCGCGATCACGGCGTCGACGTCGTCGCCGTTGACGGCGAGGTGGTAGAGGTCGGCCAGGAGGCCGATGCCGGCCTCGTCCGCCCCGGCAAGGCCCGCACGGTCGATCGCGGCCAGCGCGTCCGCCGCGGTGAGCAGTGGGTAGCGCTCGGCGCCGCTGACGGGCTCCACCAGGACCGCGCCGCCGATGCGGGCCGCGGCGCGGGCGGCCAGGGCGAGGTTCTCCGCGCCGAGCTCGTCCTGGGCCTCCGGCGCGACACCGTCGACCCGGTTGCCGTAGAGCGCGTTGAACGCGCCACAGCCGAGCCGCTCGCCGATGCCGACGGTCACGTCGACGTTGTCGCGGAACTCGGCCGACCGGGCCGGCCAGGACACCAGCCCGCGGTCGCCGGCCGGCATGTCGCCGGCGAAGAAGTTGAGGCCGACGAGCTGGACTCCGGCGTCCTGGACGGCCGCGACGAACGCGTCGACGTCCCGGTCGGAGGGCACGGCCTCGGCGAACGGCCACCAGAACTCGACGGCATCGAAGCCGGCCGCCCTGACGGCCGCGGGGCGCTCGAGCAGGGGGAGCTCGGTGAACAGGATCGAGCAGTTCACCTCGTACCGGAGCTGGTGCGTCATCTCTCGTCCTTCCGTATTGCGGAATTTGTTTTCTGATCAACGGAAGGCTACGGACGTGATCGCGGTCACGTCAACCCCGCACCGTCCGCTGCGGCCGTTCCGCCAGGGAGACTCCCCTGCACGGCCTCGCGCGTTGTACCTTCCTCCAAGGGACGTCGACGAGGGGGTGGGCCGTGCTGCTGTCGGAGCTGCTGGAGACCCCCGGCCTCGGGCTGCGGGTCCTGCACGCGCCGCCGGGCGCGCTGGAGCGGCCGGTCGGGCGCACGATCACCATCGACCTGCTCGAGCCCGGGCGCTTCCTGACCGGCGGCGAGCTGGTGCTGACCGGCCTGGTCTGGCGCCGCGGGCCGGAGGACAGCGAGACGTTCGTGGCGTCGATCGCGTCGCGGGGAGCCGCGAGCCTGCTGGCCGGCGCCGCGCTGCTCGGCGGCATCCCCGACGACCTCGTCGAGGCCTGCCGCCACCATGACCTGGCCCTCGTCGAGGTGCCGGTCGACGTCGCCTTCGCCGACATCACCGAGCACGTCGCGGCCGCCGGCGCCGCCGGTGCGAGTGCCCGGCTCTCGGCCAGCCTGGTCCGCCAGCGCCAGCTGCTCTCGGCCATCGCATCGGGACGCAGCCTCGACGAGCTGGCAGCCCGCGTGTCCGCCGAGGTCGGCCTCCCGTGCCGCGTGCTCACCGCGAGCGGGCGGCACGTCGTACCGGGTCCGGGCGAGCTCGACGCCGCCACCCTGGACGTGCTGACCCGCTGCTACCTCACGGCCGACCTGCTGCCCGCCGTCGCCGAGTCCGCCGGCACGACGTACTCCCTCCTCGCCGTCGGATCGGGGCTCGCCGACCGACTCACCGGCTGGGCCCTGGTGGTCGAGGGTGACCATCACACCTGGCCGCAGGACGACCTCGACGCGATCCACGAGCTGGGCGCGATCGCCGCACTGGACCGGTCCCGTCGCGACGAGGGCCTGCGTGTGCTGCGCCCGCTCGCGGCCGAGACGCTGGCCCAGGTGGAGGCGGGCGCCACCCCGACGGAGATCGCGACCCGGCTGCGCCAGACCGGACTCCACCCCGACCGTCCGCTCGTCCTCGCCGTCGCCGAGCTGGCCGGCGGCGGGTCCACCGAGGTGGCCGCCGCCGTGCTCGAGGACGTCGCGCTGACGGTCGGCGCGTCCGTCGTCGCCACTGCCCGCGACGGCAGCGTGGTCGCGTTCCTGCCCGCCGGTCCCGGCCTGACCGAGCAGCTGCGACGCTCCCTGACCCGGTTGGCCCCCGGCCTGCACCGCGGCTCGCTGTCGGTCGGCCTGAGCGGCGAGAGCGGGCTCGAGGCGCTGGCGGGCGCCCTCGAGGAGGCGCGCTTCGCGCACCGCGTCGCGCGCTCGGGCGGCGGGGCGGTCGCGCTGGTCGGCTCCGAGGAGGTCACGTCCCACGTGCTGCTCCTCGCCACGGTCCCGGACGACGTACGCCGCACCTACGCGCAGCGGGTGCTGGGCCAGGTGCTCGACCACGACCAGCGCGGCGGGGGCGAGCTGGTGGCGACGCTGGCGGAGTTCCTCGCGTGCTCGGGGTCGTGGACCCGGACGGCCGAGTCGCTGCACCTGCACGTCAACACCGTGCGCTACCGGATCGCGCGGGTCGAGGAGCTGACCGGGCGCGACCTGTCGACCCTCGAGGACCGGGTCGACGTCTTCCTCGCGCTCAAGTCGCTCTGAACCGCTCGCTGCCTTGGAGGATCACACAAGGCACGGGACGAGGACGCACCCATCTTCGGAGGATCGGCGGGTGCCCCGGGCCCGCCCTCCGGAGTGATGCTGTGTCGCGGATCACGGTGAGGGCCCGCCCCCGTGCGCCCCGAGAAAGGTCTGAGCCCATGAAGCTGACGAAGAAGAAGGCTCCCCAGCCGAGTCGAGCCGCGGTCCACCCCGTCGACGAGGTGCTCCCCGCGGGCAAGCTCGCGGTCTACGGCATGCAGCACGTGCTGGCGTTCTACGCCGGCGCGGTGATCGTGCCGATCCTGCTCGCGAACTCGATCGGGCTCAGCACGGACCAGCTGGTCCACCTGATCAACGCCGACCTCTTCACGTGCGGCATCGCGTCGATCATCCAGTCGGTCGGCTTCTGGAAGGTCGGCGTCCGGCTGCCGCTGCTCCAGGGCGTCACGTTCACGGCCGTGTCGCCGATGATCGCGATCGGGCTCGCCGCGGGCGGCGGCACCGACGGCCTGCTGGTCATCTACGGCGCGGTCATCGTGGCGGGTCTCGCGACCTTCTTCATCGCGCCCTTCTTCAGCCGGCTGATCCGGTTCTTCCCGCCGGTCGTGACCGGCTCGGTGATCACCATCATCGGCATCGCGCTGCTGCCCGTCGCGGCCGCGGACGCCACCGGCGGCGCCGGGCCGACGTCCGACCCGACCAGCGGCCGCAACATGGCCTACGCGCTGGGCACGCTCGCGCTGATCGTGATCATCCAGCGCGTCTTCAAGGGCTTCATGGCCACGGTCGCGGTGCTCGTCGGCCTGGTCGTCGGCACGCTCGTCGCCTGGGCTCTCGGCGACGCACACTTCGACGCCGTGTCCGGGTCCGGCTGGGTCGGGGTCACCACACCCTTCCACTTCGGCTGGCCGCAGTTCTCCTTCGCCGCCATCGTCTCGATGATCGTGGTCATGCTGATCACCGCGGTCGAGACGACCGGCGACGTGTTCGCGACCGGCGAGATCGTCGAGAAGCGCGTCGGCCGCGAGGACATCGCCCGTGCCCTGCGGGCCGACGGCCTGGCCACCACGCTCGGCGGCACCCTGAACTCGTTCCCCTACACCTGCTTCGCCGAGAACGTCGGCCTCGTGCGGCTCACCCAGGTGAAGAGCCGCTGGGTCGTCGCGACCGCGGGCCTGATCATGGTCCTGCTCGGCCTGCTGCCCAAGGCCGGCGCGATCGTCGCCGGCATCCCGCACCCGGTGCTGGGCGGTGCCGCGCTCGCCATGTTCGCCACCGTCGCCGTCGTCGGCTTCCAGACGCTCACCAAGGTCGACTTCCACGACCACCGCAACGTGGTCATCGTGGCCACCAGCGTCGGCCTGGCCATGTACGTCACTGCGCAGCCGCAGGTCTCGCAGGCGGTGCCCGACTGGGCCGAGATCATCTTCGGCAGCGGCATCACCCTCGGCAGCCTGACCGCGATCGTCCTCAACATCGTCTTCCACCACGTCGGCAAGGACTTCGGCCCCGCCGTGGCCGGGATGCCGGGCGACACGATCCGCCTCGACCAGGTCAACCAGATGGGCCGCGCCGAGTTCGTCGACACGTTCGCCGGCCTCTTCCAGGGTCCGCGCTGGATGGTCGAGCGGGCGTGGGACCAGCGTCCCTTCGCCGACACCCACGCGCTGCGCCGCGCCTTCCAGGAGGCCCTGTTCAGCGGCTCCCCGGAGGAGCAGCGTGAGCTGATCGAGGCCTACCCGGAGCTCGGCTCGCGACTCGTGTCGGAGGGGATCGTGGGCGAGGAGTCGCTGCGCGACCAGTCCTCGCGCGGCCTGACCCACCTGGCCGAGCCCGACCAGGAGGCGCTCACCGCCCTGACCGACGCCTACCGCGAGCGCTTCGGCTTCCCGCTGGTCATCTCGGTGCGCGACGCCACCTCGCTCGACCGAATCCTCGCCGAAGGGCGGGAACGGCTGGGAAACTGTGAGCGGCAGGAGCACGCCGCGGCGCTGATCGAGATCGCCAAGATCGCCGGCCACCGCTTCGACGACTTCCTCCGCGAGGCCAACCCGATCCACAGCGCACGCACCCGCACCCCCTGGAGCAGTCAGCGATGAGCCAGCCAGCGAGCATCACGGTCAACGGCGACGAGGTCACCCTCGACGGCGTCGCCGCCCACACCACGACGCTGGACTGGCTGCGCGGCCGTGGCCTCACGGGGGCGAAGGAGGGCTGCGCGGAGGGCGAGTGCGGTGCCTGCTCGGTGCTCGTCGCCCGGCCCGGCACGGACCCCGACGCCGGCGCCGCCACCGAGTGGACCGCGATCAACGCGTGCCTGGTGCCGGTGGCCGCACTGGACGGCCAGGAGGTCGTCACCAGCGAGGGTCTCGGCACCAGCAGCGACCTGCACCCCGTCCAGCAGGAGCTCGCCGTCCGCGGCGGCTCGCAGTGCGGCTACTGCACGCCCGGCTTCGTCTGCAGCCTCGCGGCGGAGTACTACCGCCCGACCCGCACGGCGACCGACGCCTGCGACCACGAGCACGGCCCCAACGGCGTCGACCTGCACGCGCTCAGCGGCAACCTGTGCCGCTGCACCGGCTACCGCCCGATCCGCGACGCCGCCTTCGCGCTCGGCTCGCCGGAGGCCGGCGACTCCTTCGCGGCCCGGCAGGCCGAGCCGCCGCCGGCGCCGCGCCCGACCCGGATCGCCGTCGACGGCGCCGAGTTCGTCCGGCCGGAGACCCTGTCCGCGGCGCTGGAGCTGCTGGTCGAGCGACCCGAGGCGCAGGTCGTCGCCGGCTCCACCGACTGGGGCGTCGAGGTCAACATCCGCGGCGTCCGCGCCCCGCTGGTCGTGGCCGTCGACCGCCTCGCCGAGCTGCGCGGGCTCTCCTTCACCGACGACCACGTGGAGATCGGCGCCGCGCTCACCCTCACCGAGATCGAGCGCCGCCTCGCGGGCCGGGTCCCGCTCCTGGCCGAGGTGTTCCCGCAGTTCGCCTCCCGCCTGATCCGCAACGGCGCGACCATCGGCGGCAACATCGGCACCGGCTCCCCCATCGGCGACACCCCGCCGGCGCTGCTCGCCCTCGACGCCGACGTCGTGCTCGCCTCCCCGCGCGGGGAGCGGGTCGTCGCCCTCGCCGACTACTTCACCGGCTACCGCCAGAGCGTCCGGGCCGACGACGAGTTGATCCGCGCCGTCCGGCTCCCGCTCCCGCTGGCGCCCGTCACCGGGTTCCACAAGATCGCGAAGCGCCGCTTCGACGACATCTCCAGCGTCGCCGTCGGCTACGCGCTCGAGGTCACCGGTGGCACCGTGGTCCGCGCCCGGATCGGGCTCGGCGGCGTGGCCGCGACCCCCCTGCGTGCCGTCGCGACCGAGGACGCCCTCGTGGGTCGGCCCTGGACCGAGGACACCGTGCGCCGCGCCGCGGCGGTGCTCGCCGGGGAGGGGACGCCGATGGACGACCATCGCGCGAGTGCGGCGTACCGCTCGGCCATGTTGGGCCAGTCGCTGCTGCGTCTCTTCCACGACCACGCCGACCGTGAGGAGGTGCCGGCATGAGCCACCTGTCCGAGCGTCCCGAGAATCCCGTCGTCGGGATCCCGCTCCCCCACGAGAGCGCCGCGCTGCACGTGACCGGTGAGGCGCTCTACACCGACGACCTCGTCGGCCGCACCGCCGGCGCGCTGCACGCCTGGCCCGTCCAGGCCCCGCACGCGCACGCGATGGTCACCGGGCTGCGCCCCGAGCCGGCGTACGACGTCGCGGGCGTCGTCCGCGTGCTGACGGCCGCCGACGTGCCCGGTGTCAACGACGCCGGCGTGAAGCACGACGAGCCGCTGTTCCCGACCGAGGTGATGTTCCACGGGCACGCCGTGTGCTGGGTCCTCGCCGAGACCCAGGAGGCCGCCCGGCTGGGCGCGGCTGCCGTCGAGGTCGACTACGAGCCGCTCCCGTCGCTGGTCACCGTGCAGGAGGCCATCGCGGCCGAGAGCTTCCAGGGCGCGCGCCCGCACCTCGAGCGCGGGGACGTGACGGGGGCTCTCGACGAAGCGGCCCACGTGTTCGAGGGCGAGTTCGAGTTCGCCGGGCAGGAGCACTTCTACCTCGAGACGCACGCGTCGCTGGCGCTCGTCGACGAGGGCGGGCAGGTGCTCGTGCACAGCAGCACCCAGCACCCGTCGGAGACCCAGGAGATCGTCGCGCACGTGCTCGGCCTGCCGAGCCACGCGGTCACCGTGCAGTGCCTGCGGATGGGCGGCGCGTTCGGCGGCAAGGAGATGCAGCCCCACGGGTACGCCGCCATCGCCGCACTGGGCGCCACGCTGACCGGCCGGCCGGTACGGCTGCGCCTCAACCGCACCCAGGACATGACCATGTCGGGCAAGCGGCACGGCTTCCACAGCACGTGGCGGGTCGGCTTCGACGCGGACGGCCTGCTGGTCGGCCTCGAGGCGACCCTGACCGCCGACGGCGGGTGGAGCCTCGACCTGTCGGAGCCCGTGCTGGCACGGGCCCTGTGCCACATCGACAACGCCTACTGGGTGCCGAACGTGCGGGTCGACGGCCGGATCGCCCGGACCCACAAGACGTCGCAGACCGCGTTCCGCGGCTTCGGCGGCCCGCAGGGCATGCTGGTGATGGAGGACATCCTCGGCCGGTGCGCCCCCCTGCTGGGCATCGACCCGATGGAGCTGCGGCACCGCAACTTCTACCGCTCCCACCACACCACGCCCTACGGCCAGCCGGTGCGCCACGCCGACCGGCTCGAGGCCTGCTGGGAGCAGGTCGCGGAGTCGGGCGAGATCGCCCGTCGTCGTACCGAGATCGCGGAGTTCAACCGCCAGAACCCCCATTCCAAGCGGGGTCTGGCGATGACGCCGGTGAAGTTCGGTATCTCGTTCAACCTCACCGCCTTCAACCAGGCCGGGGCGCTGGTGCACGTCTACAAGGACGGCTCGGTGCTGATCAACCACGGCGGCACCGAGATGGGCCAGGGCCTGCACACGAAGATGCTGCAGGTCGCGGCGACCACCCTCGGCCTCCCGCTGGAGCGGGTCCGGCTCGCGCCGACGCGCACCGACAAGGTGCCGAACACGTCCGCGACCGCGGCGAGCTCGGGCGCCGACCTCAACGGCGCCGCGATCAAGAACGCCTGCGAGCAGATCCGCGAGCGGCTGGCGCAGGTCGCCGGCGGCCGGCTCGGGATCAGCCCCCACGACGTGCGCTTCGAGGCCGGCACCGTGCGGGGCATCTCCGTCGCGTCGGGCTCGCTCGGCTGGGACGAGCTCGTCAACACCGCCTACCACCAGCGCGTCCAGCTGTGGGCGGCCGGCTTCTACCGGACCGAGGGGCTGCACTGGGACGCCGCCAGCATGCGCGGCGAGCCGTTCAAGTACTTCGCCTACGGTGTCGCCGCCGCCGAGGTCGAGGTCAGCGGCTTCACCGGCGCCTCCACCCTGCGCCGCGTCGACATCGTCCACGACGTCGGCGACAGCCTCAGCCCGCTCATCGACATCGGCCAGATCGAGGGCGGCTTCGTGCAGGGCGCCGGCTGGCTGACCCTGGAGGACCTGCGCTGGGACACCTCCGACGGCGCGAACCGCGGCCGGCTGGCGACCCAGGCGGCAAGCACCTACAAGCTGCCGAGCTTCTCCGAGATGCCCGAGGTCTTCCGGGTGACCCTCCTGGAGAAGGCCCACGAGGAGGGTGCGGTCTACGGCTCGAAGGCCGTCGGCGAGCCGCCGCTGATGCTGGCGTTCTCCGTGCGCGAGGCGCTGCGCGAGGCGGCTGCCGCGTTCGGCCCGGCCGGCACCAGCGTCGAGCTCGGCTGCCCAGCCACGCCCGAGGCGGTCTTCTGGGCGCTCGACCGTGCCCGTACGCCGGTGACCAGCGAGCCCGACAACGATGCCGGCGCCGCCGAGCCGGCGCTGACCGGCGGGAGGTGACGGAGATGGAGTGGCTCAAGGCGGTGCAGCGGCTGCGGGAGCAGCGGGAGCCCGGCGTCCTGGTGACCCTCACGTCGGTGCGCGGCCACGCGCCGCGCGAGGCCGGCGCCAAGATGGTCGTCGCGGCCGACCGCACCTGGGCCAGCGTCGGCGGGGGCAACCTCGAGGCCGTCGCCATCGAGCGCGCCCGCGCGATGCTGGCCTCGGGCACCGCGACACCGGAGACGGTCGCGTGCTCGCTCTCCGACAAGGCCCCCTACCAGCACGGCGTGCAGTGCTGCGGCGGCGAGGTCGAGCTGCTGCTGGAGCCGCTGCCCGTCGTACCCTCCGTCGCGATCTTCGGCATGGGCCACGTCGGCCTCGAGCTCGCGCGGATCCTCGCCCGCCACGACATCGAGCTGCACCTCGTCGACTCCCGCGCCGACCAGCTCGAGCCTGACCAGCTGCGCGCCCTCGACGACGCGGTCGCCGGCGTCCACGTGCACCGGGTGCCGGTGCTGCCGGAGCTCGTCGTGGGCGAATTGCCCGTCGGCACGCACGTCCTGGTGATGACGCACGACCACGCCGAGGACGCCGCCCTGTGCGACGCGGCCATCCGCTCCAGCCATCTCGCGACCATCGGTCTGATCGGGTCGAGCGCGAAGTGGACCCGCTTCCGGGCCAAGCTCGCCGACGAGGGCCACTCCCCCGAGGCGATCGCCCGCATCACGACCCCCATCGGCCTGCCCGACCTGCCCGGCAAGGAGCCGGCCACGATCGCGGTCGGCGTCGCGGCCTGGCTGCTGCAGGCGTTCGCGCGCGACGCCGCGCCCTCCCCCTCCACCGCCCGACCTGAGGTGACCACGTGACGCTCTTCCGGGGAACCTTCCTCGACACCCCGATCGACCCGTTCGCCGGCGGCACGCTGCGCGCCGAGCAGGACGGCGCTGTGGTCGTGCACGAGGGGGTGATCGTCGCCCGCGGGACGTTCGCCGAGGTGCGGGCCGAGCACCGCGACGAGGAGGTCGTCGACCTCTCCGGCGGCGTCGTGCTGCCGGGCTTCGTCGACACGCACGTGCACTTCCCGCAGGTGCGGGTGATCGGCGGCCTCGGCATGCCGCTGCTGGACTGGCTGGACCAGTGCGCGCTGCCCGAGGAGGCGCGGCTCGCCGACACGGCGTACGCCGCCGGCGTCGCGACGGACTTCGTCCGCGGCCTGGTCGGCGCGGGCACCACCACCGCCCTCGTCTTCGGCAGCCACTTCGCCGGCGCGGTCGACGCGGTCTTCACCGAGGCCGCGCGGGTGGGCCTGCGGATCACCAGCGGCCTGGTCGTCAGCGACCGCCTGCTCCGCGACGACCTGCTCACGACGCCGGCCCGTGCGCTGGAGGAGTCGGTCGCGCTCGCCGAGCGCTGGCACGGGAAGGGCCGGGCTCGCTACGCGGTGACCCCGCGGTTCTCGCTGTCGTGCACCGACGAGCTGCTCGCGGCGTGCGCCGACGCGCTCGCCGCCGCGCCCGGCGCGATGCTCACCTCCCACGTCAACGAGAACGTGCGCGAGATCGAGACCGTCCGCGACCTCCACGGCTGCGACTACGTGGCGTCGTACGACCGCCACGGCCTGGTCGGCGCGGGCACCGTGCTCGCGCACGACGTGCACCCGACCGACGCCGACCTCGCGGTGCTGGGCGCGCGCGGCGCGGCCGTCGCGCACTGCCCCACGAGCAACGCCGCGCTCGGCAGCGGGCTCTTCCCGCTGGCCCGCCACCGCGCGCACGGGGTGCGGGTCGCGCTCGGCTCCGACGTCGGCGCCGGCACGGGCTTCTCGCTGCTCAAGGAGGGCCTGCAGGCGTACTTCGTGCAGCAGCTGCTCGGCGAGCTCGGCGTCCCGCTCGCGCCGGCCCACCTGCTCCACCTCGCCACCGCTGCCGGCGCCGACGCGCTCGGCCTCGCCGACCAGGTCGGCGACCTCTCCGTCGGCCGCCGCTTCGACGCGCAGTGGCTGCAGCCCGCCGAGGGCACGCCGCTCGACGTCGGGCTCGCCCACGCGGGCTCGCCGGAGGACGCACTGGCGCGGCTGTTCGCGCTCGGCACACCCGCCGACGTGCGGGGGGTGTGGATCGACGGGGTGCTCGTCGGCGGCGAGCGCGAGCCGGCGTCGGCGCTGCGGGTGGTCTGAGGCGGGCTCCTCCTCAGCGGACCCACCCGCGGCAGCGGGCGGCGTACTCGTCCTCCTCGTCGTCCAGCGCGAAGCCTCTGCTCCGGACACCCTCGAGGTCGCTGATCAGCTCGTCGACGGTGCCGACGGTGTGGTTGGTGCGCCGCGGGAGTCCGGTACGACGGACGAGGTCCACCACCGTGGCGTCGGCCAGCTGCGCGAGCATCGCCCTCCCCACCGCGGAGCAGTGGGCCATGGTGCGGTGGTGCGGCGTCGTCGACGTCCGCATCGGGTGGCGGCGCTGGCGGTCTCGCCGGTCGCGCGCTCGAGAAGGCCGAGCGCCCGCCCCAGGGACTGGAGCGGGCGCTGGGTCGTGTCCGTCAGACGTCCTGGACCTGATGCTTCGCGATGTCGTCGTGCTTCGCGATGTCGTCGTCGAGGCGCGCGCCGAGGCTGTCGCGCCGGTCCTCGGACGCCGCGAACACGGAGGCGCCGGACTTGTTGCCGACGGTGATCTCGTTGAAGAGCACGTTGAGCACCACAGCGACCAGGGCGGTCGCGCTGATGCCCGAGTGCATGATCACGCCGAACGACTCGGGGAACGCGTCCCAGAAGGTCGGCGCCGCGATCGGGATGATCCCGACCGCGATGGCGACGGAGACGATCACCATGTTGAGGTTGTCCTGGTAGTCCACCCGCGACAGCGTGCGGATGCCGCTGGCGGCGACCGAGCCGAAGAGCACGATACCGGCGCCGCCGAGGACGGGGTACGGGATCGCGGCGACGACCGCGCCGACGACCGGCAGCAGGCCGAGCAGCAGGAGCACGAGGCCGCCGGTGGCGACGACGAAGCGGCTGCGGACACCGGTGAGGGCGACCAGGCCGACGTTCTGCGCGAAGGCGCTGCACGGGAAGGTGCCGAACAGTGGGGCGACGGTGGTCGCCGCCATGTCGGCCCGCAGGCCACCGGCCACGCGCTTGGCGTCGACGTCGGTCTCGACGATCTCGCCGATGGCGAGGATGTCGGCCGTCGTCTCGGTCATGATCACGAGGATCACGATCGTCATCGAGACGATGGCGCCGATCTCGAAGGTGGGACTGCCGAAGTGCAGCACCGGCGGCACGGCCAGCGGGTCGGCGTCACCGACGGACGAGAAGTCCGCCTTGCCCGCGATCGCGGCGATGAGCGTGCCCACGACGAGGCCGATCAGGATCGACAGGCGCGAGATCGCGCCCTGGAACACCCGACTGATCACCAGGATGATGAGCAGCGTCAGGCCGGCGTACCCGATGTTCGTCATCGAGCCGAAGTCCGGGGCCTTGTCGTCGTTGCCCATCGCCCAGCGGAACGACACCGGCATCAGCGACAGGCCGATGACCGTGATGATCGTGCCGGTGACCACGGCGGGGAACAGCCGCACCAGCTGCGCGAAGAAGGACGACAGGACCAGTCCGATCACGCCGGCCACGATGATCGCGCCGAAGACCGGCCGCAGCCCGTCCTCACTGGCGATGGTGACCATCGTCGAGACGCTGGCGAACGAGATGCCCTGCACGATGGGCAGCCGGCTGCCGAACGGTCCGGCACCCAGGGTCTGCAGCAGCGTCGCGAGCCCCGAGACGAAGAGGCCGGCGGTCACCAGCAGCGCCAGGTCCGTGCCCGACAGGCCCGCGGCACCACCGACGATGAGCGGGGGCGCGATGACGCCGCCGTACATCGTCAGGATGTGCTGGGTGCCGTAGGCGAGGAGCTGGGCGGGTGGGTACCGCTCGTCCTCCGGCCGCGTCGACTCCGGGGCGGCTTCGTTCTTCCTGCGTCCGAGTCGCAGTCCGAGCATGGCCGCCCCCTCAGCAGAAGCCGGGGATCGCGTGCCAGGCGTTCCCTGCCTCGGGCGCCTCGTCGCGGACGACGGACGCCTCGATCAGGCCGTAGGGACGGTCCGCGGCGAAGAAGACCTCGCCCGGGTTGTCCAGCCCGAAGGGCGAGAGGTCGGAGAGGAAGTGGTGCTTGTTGGGCGCGGAGAACTTGATCTCCGCGACGTCGGCGTGCTGCTCGAGCACCGCCGTGCCCATGCCGTGCAGGGTCTGCTGCAGCGCCAGGCTGTGGATCTCCGCGAACCGCTGCAGGAGCAGGGCCCGGATCGCGTCGTACGACTTGTCCCAGTCGACCGCTGTGCCGTCGTACCGCCAGCGGGCGACGAGCGAGGTGGCCAGGATGCGGTCGGTGGTCTCCTGCAGGGTCGTGTACTCGTCCTTGAGGAAGCCGTGGAACTCCGAGCCGGTCGACTTGAGGACGACGAGGTCCTTGATGCCGGACACGACGTGGGCGACCCGGTCCGCACCGCGCCCGTCGACGTTGACGACGGTGGTGCGTACGCCGCCTCCCGAGCGGACGAACGAGTGGTCGTGGCCGGTGCCGTCGACCTGGATGCGGTCCCAGGCGTACTCGTCGACCTCGACGCGGGCACCGTCGGCGGCCGGGCAGGCCTCCAGGTAGCGGTCGGCGAGCGCGAGCGCGAACTCCTCGATCGACGCGACGCCGATCTTCTTCGCGTAGGCGAAGACGGTGTTCTTCTGGGTGTCGGTCGGCAGGATGTCCTTCTGGTCACCGCTGGTGTGGGCGTCCTCGAAGCGGCCGCGCAGTGCGGTCGAGACGTTCAGGTCGCGGATCTGGTGGCGGGGCGTGTCGCGGACGATGCGTACGACGCGGTTCTCGGCCTTGCCGTACTGGTTTGGTCCCAAACGAATGGCACCGGGGCGGATCGGCATGTCAGCTCCCTCGGTAGGTGGAGTAGGCGAACGGGCTCAGCAGGAGCGGCACGTGGTGGTGGCGCTGGTCGGTGACGGCGAAGGTGACGGTCACCTCGGGGTAGAAGCACTCCTGGCCCGACGCCGCGCAGTAGGCGGCGGTGTCGAACCGGAGCTGGTAGGTGCCGGCAGGGACCTGGTCGGGTCCCAGCTCGGCCACCCGGCCGTCGTCGTCGGTGGTGGCCTCGGCGAGGACGGTTGATCCATCGTCGATCCGGCTGAGCCGGACCGGGACACCGGCGGCCGGGCGGCCGAGTGCGGTGTCGAGGACGTGGGTGGTGATCGCGCTGCGGTGGCTCATGCGGAGATCTCCTCGTCGGCGGTGAGGACCCGATCGAGGCGCAGCAGCGCGATCTTGCGGAGCTCGTCGGCGACGACGGCCGCCTCGGTGGCGGGGTCGTTGTGGAGCCGCTCACGCAGCGAGGCGAGGACCTGGTCGGCGGCGAGGCCCGACGCGCAGATCAGGAAGACCCGCCCGAAGCGCTCCTCGTAGGTGCGGTTGCCCTCCGCGAGGGCCCGCGCGGTGGCGTCGTCGGTGCTGACGCCGGCCTGCTCGCGACGTGACCACGCCGCCTCGGCGTGCTCGCCCTCGGCGCGCTCGCCGATCCGCGGGTGCGCGGCGAGCGCCCGCTCGACGTCGGCCTCGGTGAACCGGCGGGCCGCCTCGTCGGCCGTGCGCAGGACGGCCGCCCGGTCGTCGTACGGGCGGGCCGAGAGGACCGCGTCCACCCAGCCCGGCACGTCGCAGCAGGCCTGCAACGCGGGCCGGACGACGTCGGCCGGTGCGGTGTTGAACAGTTCGAGGTCCATGTCCCCTGCTCTCTCGCTGTGCGGAAAAGTGATTCCGTATGCAAGGAGCGTGACATTGTGACCCGGGTCACGTCAACAGTTTGTTGAAAACTTCTTGTTGCGATCGGGTGACCCGGAGCGGGGGCCTCAATCCGTTCGATCGAACGGTTTGCGCAGCTTGTTGTAGCAAGAACCTGCTCGAACCGTTCGATTGAACGGAACGCGCAACGGCCCCCGAGTGCCCGCTCAGTCCTTCTCGCGGTTCAGGTAGTTGTAGACGGTGAACCGGGTGACACCGAGGGCCTCGGCCACGATCTCGGCGCTCTTGCGGAACTCGAACGCACCGCGCTCCTCCAGCACCCGCACGGCGCGCTGCTTGGCCGGCCGGTCGAGGGTGCGCAGGTCGCCGCCGAGCTCGTCGGCGACGTCGGCGAGGAGGGCGTCGAGGCCGGATGCGATACGACGCGGGGCGGGCCGCCCCTCGAGGCGGACCTGGAAGGTGATCTGGTCGGCGCCGTGGTCGAGGCCGGCGGCGGCGATGGCGGCGAGGGTCGCCAAGACGGCGTCGCGCTCGCCGCGCACGGACGTGCCGAGCGGGCCGAACTCGCACTCCAGCCCGGCGTCGCGGGCCGCCTCGAGGGCGGCGGTCGCGTGCTCGGGCGGCTCTCCCTCGCCCTTGAAGGGCTCGGTGGTGAACTCGGCTTCGACGCGCATGGCGGCAGGCTACCCACGTCCGGGCACAGCCGGCCGCCGGGCGGGTCAGGCGATCGGGCGCCGCGCCAGCTCGGCCAGCTTGCGCTGGTCGACGCCGGCGAGCTTGTCGACCTCCTCGACGGCGACGGCCCCGCACTCGACGCCGCGCAGCACGAAGGCGGCCAGCGCGGCGGCCGTGGCGGGCTCGTCGAGGTAGCTCGAGTCGCCGCCGTGGACGTAGGCGCGCAGGCGTGCGGCCGCGACCTCGAGCCCCTCACGGAAGAAGGAGTACGTCGCGACGTACCGGCTCGGGAGCTGGGCCGGGTGGAGGTCCCAGCCCTGGTAGATCCCGCGCGCCAGCGACCGGCGCACCAGCCGCAGGTGCAGCTGCCAGGCCGCGCGCACGGCGTCGCGGTCGCCGACGGGCAGCACGTTGGTCGAGCCGTCGGAGACGAAGACGCCCGTCCCGGCGGCCGCGACCTGCATGACGTCCTTGGCGTGGTCGGCGACGGGGTGCTCCATGGACTGGTACGCCGCCGCCACGCCGAGCGACGCCGAGTAGTCGTAGGTCCCGTAGTGCAGGCCGGTGACACGGCCACCGCCGGCGGTGATCATCCGCGACACGAGCGCGGTGCCGTCGGGCCCGAGGATCGCCTGCGGGGTCTCGATCTGGATCTCGAAGGGAAGGCTGCCGGCGGGGATGCCGTGCGCCGCCTCGAGCGCGTCGAGCGCGGTGACCATGGCGCCGACCTGCTCGACGGAGGTGACCTTCGGCAGGGTGATGACGAAGCCGTCGGTGATGCCGCCCTCGCGGGCGAGCTCGCCGAGGAAGAGGTCGAGGCTGCGCAGCCCGCGGTGCCGGGTCGGCGCCTCGAACGACTTGATCCGGATGCCGTGGAAGGGCGGGGCGCTGCCGTCGCGGACGGTGGCGGCGAGCACCCGGGCGGCGGCGACCACGGCGGCGTCCTCGTCCTCGTCCGGCCGGTTGCCGTAGCCGTCCTCGAAGTCGATGCGGAGGTCCTCGATCGGCTCGGCCTCCAGCTTGGCGGTGACCCGGTCGTAGACCTCGGCGGCGAGGCTGGGACGGAGGTCGAGCGCCTCGGCGACCTCGATCGCCGAGCGGCCGTGGAGCGCCAGCACGCTGCGGGCGTCCTCGGACCACTCGGCCACGGTGTTCGCGTCGTAGCGGTCACCCGGGACGTAGACGGTGTGCACCGGCTGCCGCACCCCGCGGTCGCCGGGTTAGCCCGCGGCGAGGGCGGCGTCGGCGTCGGCCAGCGACCCGTCGAGCTGCGTCACGAGGTCGTCGAGGTGGCTCATGAGGCCACCACGGCGTCGTACGCGGGGAGGGTGAGGAAGTCGACGTACTCGTCGGCGAGGGCGACCTCCTCGAAGATCCGCCGGGCGTCGGCGAAGCGGTGGTCGGTGCCGTCGGCGGTGGCGAGGATCTTCGCCATCTCCTCGTCGAGGACCTGGCGCACGAGCGCGGCGGTGACGACGGTGCCGTCGTCGAGCTTCGACTCGTTGCGGACCCACTGCCAGATCTGTGAGCGCGAGATCTCGGCGGTGGCGGCGTCCTCCATCAGGTTGTGGATGCCGACGGCGCCGAGGCCGCGCAGCCAGGCCTCGAGGTAGAGCAGCGCGACCTCCACGTTGTCACGCAGGCCCTCGGCCGTGATCGAGCCCGGGGTGGAGGCCACGTCGAGCAGGTCGTCGGCGGAGACCTCGACGTCGTCGCGCTGGCGCTCGACCTGGTTCGGCCGGTCGCCGAGCACGGAGTCGAAGACCTCGCGGCAGACGGGGACGAGGTCGGGGTGGGCGACCCAGGAGCCGTCGAAGCCGTCGCCGGCCTCGCGCTCCTTGTCCTCGCGCACCTTGGCGAAGGCGCGGGCGTTGACCTCCTCGTCCTTGCGGCTCGGGATGAACGCGGCCATGCCGCCGATCGCATGGGCGTTGCGGCGGTGACAGGTCTTGACGAGCAGCTGCGCGTAGGCGCGCATGAACGGCGAGGTCATCCCGACGGACGCGCGGTCGGGCAGCACGAAGGACGGGCCGGAGTCGCGGAAGTACTTGATCACGCTGAAGAGGTAGTCCCAGCGACCGGCGTTGAGGCCGGAGACGTGGTCGCGCAGCTCGTGGAGGATCTCGTCCATCTCGAACGCGGCCGGGATGGTCTCGATCAGCACCGTCGCGCGGACCGTGCCGTGCGGGATGACGAGCTCGGCCTGGGCGAACGTGAAGACGTCGTTCCACAGGCGCGCCTCGAGGTGGCTCTCCATCTTCGGCAGGTAGAAGTACGGGCCGCTGCCGCGCGCGACCAGCTCCTCGGCGTTGTGGAAGAAGTAGAGGCCGAAGTCGACGAGCGCGCCGACGACGGGGGCGCCGTCCACGAGCAGGTGGTGGTCGTCGAAGTGCCAGCCGCGCGGGCGCATCACGATGGTCGCCAGCCGCTGGTCCTGCTTCAGCTCGTAGGTCTTGCCCTGGGGCGAGGTGAACGAGATCCGGCGTCGGATGGCGTCGTACAGGTTGACCTGGCCGCCGACCACGTTGGACCAGTGCGGGGTGCTGGCGTCCTCCATGTCGGCGAGCCACACGCGGGCGCCGGAGTTGAGGGCGTTGATCGTCATCTTCCGGTCGGTGGGACCGGTGATCTCGACGCGGCGGTCCTGCAGGTCGGCGGGGGCGGGCGCGACGGTCCAGTCACCGGCGCGGACGTCGGCGGTCTCCGGCAGGAAGTCGAGGCGACCGGTGCGGGACACCTCCTCGCGGCGGGCACGGCGGGCGGCCAGCAGCTCGTCGCGGCGCGCGCCGAACCGGCGCTGCAGCGACGCGACGAACGCGAGGGCCTCGGGCGTCAGGATCTCCCCGCCGCGCTCGACCTCGTCACCGGCGATCTGAATGTCCACGGGTTCCTTCTCCTTCGTCGCAGTCCTCGCGCGGTCGACCGTGCGCGGCCACGGCCGGCGCCATCAGCCACAAGCCGGTCGCGAACTTCCTCTGAACGGATGATCTATTTCGCATTGTGGATAGTAGTCGCGGTTGCCGAGCTCCCGCAACCATCGGGCGCCCCCCGTTGGCGACGCTAGACTTCCGTGATCCGGAAGAGAAGGTCCGGACGACCGAGGAGTGCAGATGAGCCAAGACCCGACCGCCGCCGCGGCGCCCAAGGGACGCGCCGGCGGCGTCCAGTCGATCGAGCGGGCCTTCGGCCTGCTCGAGACCATGGCCGACGCCGGCGGGATGATGGGCCTGTCCCAGCTCGCCACCGCGTCCGGGCTGCCGCTGCCCACCATCCACCGGCTGGTGCGCACGCTCGTCGACCTCGGCTACCTGCGCCAGGAGCCCAACCGGCAGTACGTCCTCGGCCCGAAGCTGATCCGCCTCGGCGAGAGCTCGTCGCACATGCTCAGCACCTGGGCGCGCCCGCACCTCGCGCGCCTCGTCGACGAGCTCGGCGAGTCCTCCAACCTGGCCATGCTCGACGGCGACCAGATCGTGTACGTCGCCCAGGCGCAGTCGCGCCAGTCGATGCGGATGTTCACCGAGGTCGGCCGGCGGGTCTCCCCGCACTGCACGGCCGTCGGCAAGGCGATCCTCGCCGGGATGGCGCCCGAGCAGGTGCGCGAGATCCTCAGGCGCACCGACATGGTGCGCCACACCGACACCACGATCACCGAGCCCGACGCCTACCTCGAGCAGCTCGAGTGGGTCGGGGAGCACGGCTACGCCCTCGACGAGGGCGAGCAGGAGGAGGGCGTGCGCTGCGTCGCCGTCACCGTGCCGGGCTTCGGCTCGCGGCTGGCGATCTCCGTCAGCGGACCGACCGGGCGGATGAGCGACGAGCTGATCGATCGCGCCGTTCCCCTCCTGACCGAGGCCGGCAAGCAGCTGGCCGCCGACCTCGGCTGAGGGCTTCCCCTCCGGACGGCCGTCAGGCCAGGGTCGCCACGTCGATGACGAAGCGGTAGCGGACGTCGGAGGCGAGCACCCGCTCGTAGGCCTCGTTGATGCCGTCCGCGGCGATCACCTCGATGTCGGCACCGAGGCCGTGCTCGGCGCAGAAGTCCAGCATCTCCTGGGTCTCCGGGATGCCGCCGATCATCGAGCCGGCGAAGGTGTGCCGGCCGTAGATGAGCGCCATCGGGCTGACGCTGAACGGCTCCGGCGGGGCGCCGACGTTGACCAGCGCGCCGTCGACCGCGAGCAGCCGCAGGTAGGCGTTGGCATCGAGGCTCGCGCTCACCGTGTTGAGGACGAGGTCGAAGCTCCCGGCCAGCACGTCGAAGGTCGCCGGGTCGCTCGTCGCGTAGTAGTGGTCGGCACCGAGACGGGCAGCGTCCTCCTGCTTCTTCAGCGACTGCGACAGGACCGTCACCTCGGCGCCCATGGCGTGGGCGAGCTTGACGCCCATGTGGCCGAGCCCGCCGAGGCCGACGACAGCGACCTTCTTGCCCGGGCCGGCGTTCCAGTGCCGCAGCGGTGAGTACGTCGTGATGCCGGCGCACAGCAGGGGAGCGGCAGCCGCCGGGTCGAGGCCCTCCGGCACCGACAGCGCGAAGTGCTCGTCGACGACGACGTGCGTGGAGTAGCCGCCCTGCGTGGTGGTGCCGTCGCGGTCGGTCGCCGCGTAGGTGCCGACCGTCCCGTTGAGGCAGAAGTGCTCGTTGCCGGCGTCGCAGTTGACGCAGGAGCGGCAGGAGTTCACCAGGCAGCCGACACCGACCCGGTCACCCACCTGGTGGCGGGTGACCGCGGAGCCGACCTCGGTGACGATGCCGACGATCTCGTGGCCGGGCACGACCGGATACGGCTGGCGGCCCCAGTCACCCCGGACGGTGTGGATGTCGGAGTGGCAGATGCCGGCGAACTCGATGGCGATGAGGACGTCGCTCGCGCCCACCTCACGCCGCTCGATCAGGGTCGGGACGAGAGGCTCGCTGCTCGCGTGGGCGGCGTACGCCTTGACCTGGGTGCGGTCGTAGCTCATGGAACGGGTCTCCTTCGTGGGGATCACTTGATGCTCTTCATCCGGTCGGCGAGTGACAGCGCCTGCTCCGCCAGGTCGGCCGCGCGCGCCTCGTCGCCGTCGGCCCGCGCCTGCCAGTAGTCGACCTTGTGCTGCACGTAGCGGCGTCGTACGGCGAGCAGCTCGGCCTCCCGGGCAAGCCGCTCCCCCTGGGCGCGCAGCAGCTCGACCTGCTGGCCGGCCGCCTCCGTCCCGAGGGCCGCGTTGGCGACGTACTGCTTCATGTCGCGCACCGACATGCCGGTCGCGTTGAGGCAGGCGACCCACGTGAGCAGGTCGAGGTCGTCCTCGGTGTAGACGCGGTGCCCGCTGCTCGCGGAGCGGCCCACCGGCGCGACGACGCCGATCGACTCGTAGTAGCGCAGGGTGCTCGCCGGGAGTCCGGTGAGGCCGGCCGCCTCCTTGATGGTGAAGGTCCGGGCGGTGGTTCGTCCGTGGGTCTGCGCGGTCACTCCGGCGAGGCTAGGAACTTCAAGTACTTGAAGTCAAAGGTGACCTCGCGCACGCTGGCGGAGGCCACCAGGGGCGATGCCGACGGGCCCGACCACCGGGGATCGGCGGTCAGGCCCGTGCGGCGAGCTGTGCGCGGGTGGGCACGAACGGCTGGAAACGCAGCGCCATCCGCGCCTCGTCCGGGGTCCGGTTGCCCTTCCGCTCGTTGCAGGAGCGGCAGGCCGCGACACAGTTGGTCCACGACCACTCACCACCGCGCGAGCGCGGCAGGACGTGGTCGATGGTGGTCGCCTTCGCGCCGCAGTAGGCACAGCGGTGACCGTCGCGGATGAAGACGCCGCCGCGGTGCCAGCCCGCCGGCCGGTACAGCCACGTCGGGCTGATGTAGCGCAGCAGGCGGATCACACGGGGCCACGGCCAGGGCCCGGCCATCCGCCCCTCGACGGCCTCCTCGACGGCGGCCACCTTCCGGGCGACCATCCGGACGGCCTGCTGGAAGGACACCTTGCCGAGCGGCTCGTAGGAGGCGTTCAGCAGGGTGACGGTCGTTGCGGTCATCGCTGACACCTCCTTTCTGTCGGTTTGTCGGGTGTCGTCGACGAGGGTGACCGGCGGGAGTCGAACCCGCTGTACCGCGAGGGAACCAGGGCCACGTCCTGGCGAGCAGCCGTTGCTCATCGGTCACCGTCCCACCGGGAGGAGTCGAACCTCCGTCTCGACGTTCGTAGCGTCGCGTCGTGTCCGTTGGACCACGGCGGGTCGGGCTGCGGGGCTCTCGCCCTTCGACGCGGATCGCGTCCCGCCCGCAGCCGGTGCGGTGGTGGTCAGGCGGCGACGACCTTCTTCGGACGCCCGCGCTGCCGGACCTTGTCGACGGCCTTGCCGCCCTCGAGGAGCACTCCGCCCCACACGCCCCACTCCGCCCGGCGGATGCCGAGCGAGAGGCACAGGGTGCTGACCTCGCAACCCCCGCAGAACGCCCGCGCCTCGGCGAGGGTGTCCTCGTCGACCGGGTCGAACAGGTCAGGGTCGTCGTGGTCGGCGCAGCGCCACCGGAGGGTGGCGTCGCTGGGCGTCGGGTGCGCATAGGCGACGGTGACGCCCTGGGTGGTGAGGATGCGGTCGGCAACCTCGTCCTTCGGCATCGCGACCGTCTCCGCCCGCATCCGTCCATTCCTCTTCTCCATGTGCTGTCACCTCCTCCTTGTCGTGGTGCGCCGGCAGCACTCCGGCAGGCCGTGTGGCCGGTGCCCGCCCCCGGACTCGAACCGGGACCCCCGAAGAGACACGGACCTGAGCCGTGCGCGTCTACCTGTTCCGCCAGGCGGGCGTGGTGCTCACCGAGGGACTCGAACCCTCACGTCCCGCGGGACACCGCGCCCTCGACGCGGCCCGTCTCCCTGTTCCGGCAGGTGAGCTCGATGCTGTCCACTGTTGACTTGAAGGCGGTCCGGACATGCAGAAGGGCCGCCCCTGCGAAGCGTCTGCCTCGACTGGAGCGGCCCTTTCCCGTACGGGTCCAGGTGCGGGTGCACCTAGGTCAGGAGCGGCTCCTTGGCGGCCGGCAGCAGCCACAGGTGGCGCTTGCCCTGCTCACCGCCGAGGACGGTGGTCGGCAACGGCAGTTCGGTGGCGGGGCGCGCGAGGGCAGCACACGACGCACGATCCGCGAACCTGCGAATCGTGGCGCTGGAGCTGCTGCGATAGCTGCGCACGTGTCCGTCCTTCATCTCGTCAGGGCGAGGGGTCTCGTCCTGGTCCGCCGTCAACGCTAAGGGCCGGTACGCCGACCGGCCAAGCGCTTTTCCGGCACTGCACCGCCCACACCGCGTCGAGCAGGTGGATGCGGTTCGGTGACTCCGAGGAGAAGGTCGGACCGATCAGGCCGTCGGGTCCACCGGCGCGCTGGCCGGCTCCGACAGGTCTTGCTGCCTTCGGGAAGGTCGTCCCCGATCGCCGGCGGGTGCTCCCGGGACGCACCCGCCGGCGACCGGACGTCCCGCGTCGAGCCCCCACAGCCCGGCAACGAGGTCGTTCGCCCCGTGCCACCGTAGACCATTTGAGACATTCCGTGAGTTAATTTCTGACAATGCATGAGACAAGGCACAATGGGACGGTGGACCTGAACCTCGCCGAGCTGAGCCGCACCATCGACCCGACCGAGCTCGGCCGCCGGTTGCGCACGGCACGGGTGGCCGCCGGGATGACCCAGGCGCAGGTCGCTGCCGACGACGTGACGGCGGCGT
>DATLIG010000153.1:0-4592 GCA_035539555.1 Nocardioides sp.
GTCCGCTCGCCGGGGTGGTAGAGGAACTCGACGGTCCCGGCACCGGCGTACCCGACAGCGTTCGCCAGCCGCTCGGCCGAGCCCTTCAGGTCGGCGGCCTGCGCGTCGTCGAGCAACGTGGAGGCGGACTCCTCGATGACCTTCTGGTTGCGGCGCTGCACCGAGCAGTCGCGCACGCCGATGGCCCACGCGGTGCCCTGGCCGTCGGCGATGACCTGGACCTCGACGTGACGGGCGTCGGTGACCAGCTTCTCCAGGAAGACCACGCCGCTGCCGAACGCGCGCTCGGCCTCGTCGCGGGTGCGCTGGTAGGCGTCGGCGAGCTCGTCGCCGGAGGTCACCTTGCGGATGCCGCGGCCGCCACCGCCGGCGGTGGCCTTGAGCATGAGCGGGTACCCGATCGCCTCGGCGCTGGCCAGCGCCTCCTCGAGGGTGTCGACGCCGCCGCGGCTCCACGGCGCGACGGGTTCGCCGACCTCCTCGGCGATCAGCTTCGAGCCGATCTTGTCGCCGAGCTTGCGCATCGCCGTGGCGTTCGGGCCGATGAAGGTGACGCCCAGCCGGTCGCACAGCTCGGCGAAGGCGGGGTCCTCGGCGACGAAGCCCCAGCCGACCCAGGCGGCGTCGGCCCCGGTCCGGGTCAGCGCCTGCTCGAGGACGGCCAGGTCGAGGTAGGGCCGGTCGGCGGCCGCACCGAGCAGGTAGGCCTCGTCGGCCTCGCGCACGAACGCGGACCCGGCGTCGACGTCGGTGTAGAGGGCGATGGTGCGGATCGGCTCGTCCGGAGCGGCGTCCTGCGACCCGTGCCGCGCGTTCAGGTCGCGCACGGCGTGGATCAGCCGCATCGCGGCTTCGCCGCGGTTGACGATGGCGATTCGAGAGACCTCAGGCACGTTCTCGACAGTGCCAGCCGGCGGCCGTCCGCCGACACAACAGATCCCACAGGATTGCGGGCCATTCGTTGTCGGCACCATCCAGCCCGGTCCCCCACGGGCGGCGCCGGTGGGCTCAGATCTGCCCGGTGGCGTCGTACACCCAGGAGGTGTCGGCGGACTGGAGGCCCTCCATCCAGTCGGGCGGCGCGTTGTTGACGACGCCTCCGAAGTCCCAGTAGTCCTTCCACAGGCTGACCCGCCCGTCGCGCACCCGGTGCATCGTCATGAAGGGGAGCTCGACGACCTCGCCGCTGCCGAAGGTCCACGTCTCGGAGTGCTCGTACATCACCACGTCGCCCTCGGCGACGAGCAGCCCGTCGTGGTTCTCGTACGCCGCCAGGTCGCGCAGGCCCACCTGGAGCCGCTTGACGATGTCGACCGGTCCGCGCGCCGCGAGCGCCGGGCCGACGGGCACGTCGATGTAGATGCAGTCGTCGGTGACCCAGTCGGCGATGCCCGCCCAGTCGCGGGCGGACAGGGTGCGCCAGAGGCCGAGGACCGCCTCGGCCGGCGTACGGGTGCTCTCCATGGCCGAAGAATAGAACGTGTTCTACCGATGGAAAAGTGAAAGGTCCGAAGTCGTGGGCGCTCGTACCCATGTGTCCCTACGATCTCGCCATGACCTCCTCGGACGCGTTGCCCGACGACGCGTCCCTGGTTGCCGGCGTGCTCGCCGGGGACCGGCAGGCCTTCGCCTCCGTCTACGAGAAGTACGCCGACCGGTTGCACGACTTCGCCTTCTCGATGCTGCGCAACCCGGTCGAGGCCCAGGACTGCGTCGCGGACTCGTTCGTGCTGATGGCCGAGAAGGTCGGCCAGCTGCGGGACCCGTCCCGGCTACGGCCGTGGCTCTACTCCGTGGTCCGCAACGAGTGCCTGCGCACGCTGCGCGCCCGCGGACGCGAGGCGCACGACGACGAATGGCTGGAAGCCATGCCTGACCAGGGCCGGGGACCGGAGGACCAGGTGGCGGACGACGCGGTCCAGGCGGAGCTGCGTGAGCTGGTGTGGGCGGCCGTCGAGGGCCTCAACGACCGCGACCGCGCACTGATCGACCTGCACCTGCGCCAGGGCCTCGAGGGCGCCGAGCTGGCCGCGGCCATGGACGTCACCCCGGCGAACGCCTACGTGATGCTGAGCCGCGCGCGCGACCAGGTCGAGCGTGCGCTCGGCGCGCTGCTGATCGCCCGCAAGGGCAGCGAGGACTGCGCGGAGCTCGCGGGGCTGCTGAAGGACTGGGACGGCACCTTCTCCCCGCTGATTCGCAAGCGGGTCGCGCGGCACATCGACGGCTGCGAGGTCTGCGAGACCCGTCGCAAGCTGATGGTCAGCCCGCTGGCCCTGTTCGCCGGGGTGCCGGCGTTCGCGGCGCCGCCGTCGCTGCGCGACCGGGTGCTCGGCGACGAGCGGCTGGTGGCGTTCTACGTGGACGCGCCCCCGCCCGTCGGGGCGCCCGCCGGCGCGGGCGCGGACGACGGGTCCCGCCGGCGGCGGGCGCTGGCGGCGATCGCGGCCGTCCTGCTCCTGCTCGCCGGCGTCGGGCTGCTGGCGGTGCTCTGGCCGGAGGGCGAGGACGACCTCGTCGCCGTCGACACCCCGACCTCGGCGTCGTCGACGCCGGCCTCGTCGTCGACCGCAGCCGGTACGACGACCTCCCCCACCCCCAGCGGGAAGCCGACCTCGTCCGCCTCCCCCAGCACCGACACGAGCACCGACACGAGCACCGATGCCAGCACCGACGCGACCGTTGCCGCCCCCGCCGACCTTCGCGTCTCCACCCGCTCGATCGACCTCGGCACGGGGCGCTCCAGCGAGACGGTGCGGCTCTCCAACGTCGGCGGCAGCCCGCTGGACTTCACGGCGAGGCCGCGCGTCGGCTGGCTGTCCGTGTCGACCGGTGGCGGGACGATCGCCGCCGACGACTCCACCGGGCTGCGGATCACGGCCACTCGCTCCGGCCTGTCCGAGGGGACCCACCGTGGCCAGGTGGCCGTGGCGTGGTCGGGCGGGACCGTGCTGGTGACGGTGAGCGTGACGGTCAACCGCGCGCCGGTCATCGGCACGATCACCGCCGCCGCGACCAGCTGCAGCATCCCGGTGTCGGCCCCCGTCAGCGACGGGACCGGTGTGCAGTCGGTCCGGGTCGCATGGTCCGGCTCCGCCGACGGCCAGGCCACGGCGACGCTGTCCGGCGGGCGCTGGCGGGTGACCATCCCCGTCGCTGTCGGGGGCAACGTGAAGGTCACCTTCACCGCGACCGACAAGGCCGGGCTGCGATCCAGCCGCTCGCGCACCTTCACCTTCGACCCCTGCCCCGGCTGACCCGGAGCCGGCCCGAGCCGTTCACCGGTCGCGTGGCCGGTCTCGGGCGGGCGCCCACCTCGGGCGTCGCAGTGACGTCATACGGACCGCGCGCCATCGCGCCCGGTTCGTGTGACACAAGGGCCCGCCGAGCGCAGCCGGTTGAGGTCATACGAATCGAGCGCCCGAACGACCGGTTCGTATGACGCCCCCACAGGACCGCATGCCCGCCGACCGAGCCACGGGCCGAAAAGTGCAAGGTCGCGACCGCGCCGCGCTCCTACCCGCATGGAGCGCACCCGCAGGCTGATCGCCAACCTCGCCCTCGCCGCCGGCGTGCTGGCCCTCGTGGCCGGACTGTTCCTCGGGCTCCACGACCCGGAGCCCGAGCCGGCTGACGTCGTACCGGCTCCGGTGCTGGTGCTGCCACCGGCGCCTCCGGTCCCGGCGGCGCCCACCCCGGTCCAGCGGGTCGCGGCGCCGACCCGGATCGAGGTGCCCGCGATCGACGTCGACGAGCGGCTGACCGGGCGCGGGCTGAAGGCCGACGGGTCGCTCGACACCCCCGACTTCGGGAAGGCGGCGTGGTACTCCCCCGGCCCGCGCCCCGGTGAGCCCGGTGGCGCGGTGGTGGTCGCGCACGTGCACGGCCCCGACGGCCCCGACGTCTTCTGGGACCTGGCGAAGCTGCGGAAGGGCGACACCGTCAAGGTCCACCGGCCGGGCGCGGTGGCGACCTTCGTCGTCGACGCCGTCGAGGACGTCCCGAAGGAGCGCCTCCCCTACGACCGGATATGGCCGTCGGGGGATGACGTGCTGCTGCGGCTGATCACCTGCGGCGGCACGCGCACGGCCAGCGGCTACCCGGACAACACCATCGTCTTCGCACACCTTCTCGGGACGCAGCCAGCCTGACATGGAAGGGTCGGACACATGTTCGGACCCCCGCCGCTTGCCGAGCGCATCCGCCAGGTCGAGGACCGGCTGCACGTCATCTCAGCGGTGGCCGTGGCGCTCGCCGACCCCGTCGCGACGCTGGCGCTGATCGCGGCCGCTTCCGACGAGGACGCCGCGCTGAGCAGCTTGCAAGAGCGCTTCGGCTTCGACCGGGTCCAGGCCAGGGCCGTGGTGGACATGCAGTTCCGCCACGCGGCGGGACGGCACCGGACCGCCGTGGTCCGGGACCGCGACCAGCAGGCCGCAATCCTCGAGCAGCTGCGCCAGGCGCAGGCCCAGCAGCAGGCGGTCGCCGCGCACTACGACGCCCGCGCCTCGTCGTACGACGCCAGCGGGATGCACCGCGACCTCGCCGACCTGGTCGCGGAGGTGGCCGGCGACCCGGGCGGGCTGGTGGTC
>DATLIG010000154.1:0-30632 GCA_035539555.1 Nocardioides sp.
CCCATCAGGAGATCCCCGGGATCCAGGCGATGAGCAGGTTGATGAGTTTGATGCCGATGAACGGCACGATGACGCCGCCGGCGCCGTAGACGAGGAGGTTGCGGCGCAGCATGGCGGCGGCCGAGCCGGGCCGGTAGCGCACGCCGCGCAGGGCCAGCGGGATCAGTGCCACGATGATCAGCGCGTTGAAGACGACCGCCGAGAGGATCGCCGACTCCGGGGACGACAGCCGCATCACGTTGAGGCTGTCGAGGCCGCCGTACACGCCCGCGAACATGGCGGGGATGATCGCGAAGTACTTCGCGACGTCGTTGGCGATCGAGAACGTCGTCAGCGCACCGCGGGTGATGAGCAGCTGCTTGCCGATCTCCACGATCTCGATGAGCTTCGTCGGGTTGGAGTCGAGGTCGACCATGTTGCCGGCCTCCTTGGCGCTCGACGTTCCGGTGTTCATCGCGACGCCGACGTCGGCCTGCGCGAGCGCGGGGGCGTCGTTGGTGCCGTCGCCCGTCATCGCGACCAGCCGGCCGCCCTCCTGCTCCCGCTTGATCAGCGCCATCTTGTCCTCGGGGGTCGCCTCGGCGAGGAAGTCGTCGACGCCGGCTTCCTCCGCGATCGCCTTCGCGGTGAGCGGGTTGTCGCCCGTGATCATCACGGTGCGGATGCCCATCCGGCGCATCTCCTCGAAGCGCTCGCGCATGCCCTCCTTGACCACGTCCTTGAGGTGGATCACCCCGAGCACCCGAGGAGTCCCTCCGTCGCGACGCTCGGCCACGACGAGCGGCGTACCACCGGCCGACGCGATCGCGTCGACCGTCCGGCCGACCTCGTCGCCCGGTACGCCGCCGTTCTCCCGCACCCAGGCCGACACCGCGGCCGCGGCGCCCTTGCGGATCTCGCGGCCGGCGAGGTCGACCCCCGACATCCGGGTCTGCGCCGTGAACGGCACGAAGGTTGCCGACGTCAGTTCGCCCGGCGAGCGCTCACGCAGTCCGTGCGCCCGCTTCGCGAGTACGACGACCGATCGGCCCTCCGGCGTCTCGTCGGCCAGCGACGCGAGCTGCGCCGCGTCGGCCAGCAGCTCGACGCCGACCCCGTCGACGGGGAGGAACTCGGAGGCCTCGCGGTTGCCGAGCGTGATGGTGCCGGTCTTGTCGAGCAGCAGGGTGTTCACGTCGCCGGCGGCCTCGACGGCGCGCCCGGACATGGCGAGCACGTTGTGCTGCACCAGCCGGTCCATGCCCGCGATGCCGATGGCGCTCAGCAGCGCGCCGATCGTCGTCGGGATCAGGCACACGAGCAGGGCGATCAGGACGAGGATCGACTGGTCCGCGCCCGAGTAGATCGCCAGCGGCTTCAGCGTGACCGTGGCCGCGAGGAAGATGATCGTCAGGCTGGCGAGCAGGATGTTGAGCGCGATCTCGTTGGGCGTCTTCTGGCGGCTCGCGCCCTCGACGAGCGCGATCATCCGGTCGATGAAGCTCTCGCCGGGGTTGGTCGTGACCTGCACGACGATCCGGTCGGAGAGCACCTTGGTGCCGCCGGTGACCGAGCACCGGTCGCCGCCGGACTCCCGGATCACGGGCGCCGACTCGCCGGTGATCGCCGACTCGTCGACGCTCGCGACGCCCTCGACGACGTCACCGTCGCCGGGGATGGTCTCGCCGGCCTGGACGACGACCCGGTCGCCGACGCGGAGGCTGGTCGCCGGCACGGGCTCGAGGTCGCCGTTCGGCAGCAGGCGCCGGGCGGTGGTCTCGGTCTTGGCCTTGCGCAGGGTCGCGGCCTGGGCGCGCCCCCGGCCCTCCGCGACGGCCTCGGCGAGGTTGGCGAAGACGACGGTCAGCCACAGCCAGACCGTGATCGCCCAGCCGAACACGGACGGGTCGAGCGCGGCCAGGACCGTGCAGTAGACCGCACCCACCTCCACCACGAACATCACGGGCGTGCGGGCCATGACCCGGGGGTCGAGCTTGCGCAGTGCGTCGGGGAGGGAGGTGAGCAGCATCCTGGGGTCGAGCAGGCCGCCGCCGACACGGCCGGCAGGACTGGGGGTGGCAGGGGTGGCAGCGGACATGGGTGTCTCCGGTCGGTGGTCGTGGACGGTCGGGATTCCCTTCTTCGGACCGGACTTCACTGAGAGACCGGGGTCCCCGCGGCGTTGTTCGGGGGAGCGAAGCGGAGGAGAAGAACGCCGTGGGGTGGTCACAAGCCCTCCGCGAGGGGGCCGAGCGCCAGGGCCGGGAAGAAGGTCAGGCCGGCGACGATCACCACGACCGTCGCGAGCATCCCGACGAAGAGCGGCCCGTGGGTGGGCAGGGTGCCTTCGGTGCGCGGCACCGGAGCCTGCCGGGCGAGGGCTCCGGCGAGCGCCAGGGTGAGCACGATCGGCAGGAACCGTCCGACGAGCATCGCGATCGCGATGGTGATGTTGTAGAACGGCGTGTTCGCCGACAGGCCGGCGAAGGCGGAGCCGTTGTTGTTGCCACCGGACATGTAGGCATAGAGCACCTCGCTCAGCCCGTGCGGACCCGCGTTGAGGATCGACTCCCGTGGTCCGGGCAGGGCCAGCGCCAGCGCCGTGAAGCCGAGGACGAGCAGCGGCATGGTGAGGATGTTGAGCGCCACCAGCTTGATCTCGCGGGCGGTCAGCTTCTTGCCGAGCAGCTCGGGCGTGCGGCCCACCATCAGCCCCGCGATGAACACGGTCAGGATCGCCATCACGAGCATGCCGTAGAGGCCGGTGCCGACACCGCCCGGGGCGATCTCGCCGAGCCCCATGTTGAGGATCAGCAGTCCGCCCGCCACCGGGGAGAACGAGGAGTGGAACGCGTTGACCGCGCCCGTGCTGGTGCCGGTGGTCGACACCGCGAACAGGCTCGATCCGGGCACGCCGAAGCGGGTCTCCTTGCCTTCCATCGCGGCGCCCGCGACGTCGTACGCCGTGGTCGGGTGGCTGGCCTCGATCGCCCACACCGCGGCGAGCATGATCACCCACAGGACCGCCATCGTCGCGAGGATCGCGTAGCCCTGGCGCAGGCTGCCGACCATGACGCCGAGGGTGCGGGTCAGGCAGACCGGGATCAGCAGCAGCAGGAAGACCTCGAACAGGTTGCTGACCGGGCCGGGGTTCTCGAACGGGTGCGCGGAGTTGGCGTTGTAGAAGCCGCCGCCGTTGGTGCCGAGCTCCTTGATCGCCTCCTGCGACGCGACCGGGCCTCCGGGGATCGTCTGGTGGGCGCCGGTGAGTGTGGTCGCGTCGACACCGCCCGACAGGTTCTGCACGACGCCGAGCAGGACGAGCGCCACGGCTGCGACGACGGCCAGCGGCAGCAGGATCCGGACGACGCCGCGGGTGAGGTCGACCCAGAAGTTGCCGAGCCGCCCGGTCCGCGAGCGGACGAAGCCGCGGATCAGCGCGACGGCGACGCACAGGCCGACGGCGGCGGACAGGAAGTTCTGCACCGCGAGCCCGGCCATCTGGACCAGGTGCCCCATGGTCGCCTCGCCGGAGTAGGCCTGCCAGTTGGTGTTCGTGACGAACGAGGCCGCCGTGTTGAATGCCAGGTCCGGGGCGACGTCGGGGAAGTCGAGCGACCACGGCAGGTGGGACTGCAGGCGCTGCAGGGCGAAGAGCAGGGCGAGGCCCGCGACCGAGAAGGCCAGGAGCGAGAGCGCGTAGGTCCGCCAGGCCTGGTCGGCCCGTGGGTCGACGCCGACGACCTTGTAGATCCCGCGCTCGACGGCGAGGTCGCGCTCGGTGGTGAACACGTGCGCCATCCAGGTGCCGAGCGGCACGTAGCAGAGCGCGAGGGCAGCGATCAGTGCGCCGACCTGGAGCAGGCCGGCCAGGGTGTCGTTCACTTAGAAGCGCTCCGGGAGGATCAGGGCCACCACGAGGTAGCCGAGCAGGAGGGCGCTGAGGACCAGCGCGACGACGTTCTCGGCACTCATCGCGACCGCACCGCCGATGCGGCGAGGCACGCGAGCACGGACAGGCCGAGCAGGGCCAGGTCCGCGGGGCCGACGTGCAGCTCGCCGTACTCGTTCAGGGCGAAGCCCTCGGCGAACGCCCAGCCGCTGATGCCGAGCAGGCAGGCCTGGGCGCGCGGCAGCGTCGCGGCGAGGGCGGCGGCGATCGTCAGCAGCGCGGTGACGGCCGGGAGGGCCGGCGGGGTGAGGGCGGCGACGACGCCGGCCGCGGCGAAGAGGGCGAAACCGGCGAGCCCGAGTCGGACCGACGGTTCGTCGACCAGGCGCGGCTCGGCGGGCCGCGCGGCGGCACGGACGAGTGGTGCGGTTGTCATGGCTCGGAGTCTTCGCCGCACTGGCCGCCGCGGCGGCCGCCCTAACGGCCCGCTAACGCCGCACTGACAACGCCTAACACCGGGGCGCGGCCGGTGTGATCCGCGCCGCGGGCCGTTAGGAACGTGTTAGGGGTGCGCAAGGACGAGCCGTCCGGGGATCTACTCCTCGCGTGAGCACCGACCAGTTGGAGCGCGAGGCGCAGCGCGCGCAGGAGCCCGACGAGCACACCCGCCCGTGGTGGCAGGTGATGTGCCTGACCGGCGTCGACTACTTCTCCACCCTCGGCTACCAGCCGGGCATCGCCTTCCTCGCCGCCGGCCTGCTCAGCCCGCTCGCCACGATCGTGCTGGTGCTGCTCACTCTCTTCGGTGCGCTGCCGGTCTACCGCCGCGTCGCGCAGGAGAGCCCGCACGGCCAGGGCTCGATCGCCATGCTGGAGCGGCTGCTGCCGCTGTGGCGCGGAAAGCTGTTCGTGCTCGCCCTGCTCGGCTTCGCCCTCACCGACTTCATCATCACGATCACCCTCTCGGCGGCCGATGCGAGTGCGCACGTCGTCGAGAACCCCCACGTCCCGGACGCACTGCACGGCCAGGAGGTCTGGATCACGATCGGCCTGATCGCCCTGCTGGGGGCGGTGTTCCTGAAGGGATTCAAGGAGGCGATCGGCCTCGCGGTCGCGCTCGTCGGCACCTACCTGGCGCTCAACGTCGTGGTCATCGGGGTCAGCGCCGTGCACGTGTTCGAGCACGGCCACGTCGTCACCGACTGGACCTCGGCGCTGACCGCGGAGCACGGCAACATCGCGCTGATGATCGCGGTCTCGCTGACGCTGTTCCCGAAGCTCGCCCTCGGCATGTCCGGCTTCGAGACCGGTGTCGCGGTGATGGGCCACGTGCGCGGTGCCGCCGACGACGACCCGGTTCGTCCCGCCGTACGCATCCGCAACACCAAGCGCCTGCTGACCACCGCGGCGATCGTGATGAGCACCTTCCTCATCTGCTCGAGCCTGGTGACGACGCTGCTCATCCCCGCCGCGGCCTTCGAGGACGGCGGCGAGGCCAACGGCCGTGCGCTGGCCTACCTGGCCCACCTCTACCTCGGCGACACCTTCGGCACCGCCTACGACGTCTCGACGATCCTCATCCTCTGGTTCGCCGGCGCCTCGGCGATGGCCGGCATGCTCAACCTCATCCCGCGCTACCTCCCGCGCTACGGCATGTCGCCGGAGTGGGCGGGCGCGGTGCGGCCCCTGGTCTGCATCCTCACCCTCACCGCCTTCGTGATCACGTGGATCTTCGACGCCGACGTCGACGCTCAGGGAGGCGCCTACGCCACCGGAGTCCTCGTCCTGATGACGTCGGCGAGCGTCGCGGTCGCCCTCGCCGCCCGCAAGGCCCGCCAGCGCGGTTGGACGATCGCCTTCACCCTCATCGCGATCGTCTTCACCTACACGACCCTCGACAACGTCAAGGAGCGCCCGGACGGCGTGAAGATCGGCGCCTGCTTCATCGCGGCGATCGTCCTCGTCTCGCTCCTGTCCCGGATGACGCGGTCGCTGGAGCTGCGCACCACCGAGATCGAGTACGACGCCAAGGCGGACGCGTTCGTCCGCGACTGCGCCCGTCGTACCCTCCGGCTGGTGGCGCACGACCCGGACCACCAGGACGCGAGTGCCTACCGCGCGAAGGTCCGCCAGATCGTCGAGTCGCACGGCCTCGACAACGGGGGCGACCTCGTCTTCGTGGAGGTCGTCGTCGAGGACTACTCCGACTTCGAGAGCCGGATCGTGGTGCAGGGCTCGGTCGCCCACAAGGAGTTCCGCGTGCTGACCGTGCACGCAGCGACGATCCCGAACGCCCTCGCCGCCCTGCTGCTCGACCTGCGCGGGCGGACCGGCGTGCGACCGCACATGTACTTCGAGTGGACCGAGGGCAGTCCGGTCGCGCAGATGGCCCGCTTCCTGCTCTTCGGCACCGGCGAGGTCGCCCCGCTCACCCGCGAGGTCATCCGGCGGGCCGAGCCGGATCCGCGGAAGCGGCCGCACGTGCATGCGGGGTGAGGGTGCAGGAATCACCGCTGAAGAGGTGATTCCTGCACTTCTTGACCGTTGCAACGGTCAGGAAGTGCCAGTTTCGCCGCTGAGGAGGTGATTCCTGCACCGGCGTACTGTCGGACCCATGGCACGCAGCTACCAGACCGTGACCGCCGAGGAGTTCACCGCAGCCGAGGGGCTCGGGGAGTGGCAGGTCGAGGGCGCGCAGGCGGTCGTCCGGTTCCGCACCGGTGACTTCGTGACCGGGCTCGCCCTGGTCAACGAGATCGGCCGCCTTGCCGAGGAGGCCGACCACCACCCCGACCTGACGCTCACCTACCCCGAGGTCGGGGTCCGGCTCGGCACCCACGACACCGGGACGGTCACCGACGCCGACGTGGCGCTCGCCCAGGCGATCAGCGCCGCGGCGCAGGACCTCGGCGTGCCGGTCGTGACGGACTGAGCGGTACGACGGCCCGCCTCACCCAGGGCGTGCTAGCGTCCGCCTCGCCAGTCGTACTCACGTAGTTCGTGGGTCAGGGAACCCGGTGGAAGTCCGGGACTGACGCGCAGCGGTGAGGGTGACGGGCGGGGCACTGAGCCATCCAGGCTCGGCCACTGGTGACGGACGGCTGACACTCGGCTGACCGGCACTGGGAAGGCGCTCCCGTCCGGTCGATCCCGAGTCCGAAGACCTGCTGGCCGTGGACCCTCCCGGGTCCGCGTCACCCACCCAACAGGCTTCGCGCAAGAGCCTCGGACCGAAAGAGTGACCCGTGACGTCGTCCCGTCGTACCCGCTTCCTGCCTGCCCTCCTCGCCCTGCCGCTGGCCCTGACCGCCTGCGGTGGCGCGCCCGAGGCCGAGAGCAAGGAGGCCGGGGGAGACCACTACCCCGTCGAGCCCACCAGCTGCGGCTTCACCTCGACCATCAGCGCGCCCCCCGAGCGCGCGGTGACGATGAACCAGGGCGCCACCGAGGTGATGCTCTCCCTCGGCCTGGAGGACTCGATGGCCGGCACGGCCTACCTCGACGACGCGGTGCCGGAGAAGTGGAGGGCGGCGTACGACTCGGTCGAGGTGCTCTCGAAGGAGTACCCCGACAACGAGACCCTCCTCAAGGCCGAGCCGGACTTCGTCTACGGCTCCTACGCAAGCGCCTTCGGCGACGAGGCGGCCGGCCCGCAGGACGAGCTCGAGAAGCTCGGCATCGGCTCCTTCCTCTCCCTCTTCGGCTGCGACGAGAACCAGCCCAGCGCCGACGTCTCCTTCGACTCGGTCTGGAAGGAGATCGAGGTCGTGGCCGACGTGTTCGACGTCGAGGACCGTGCGGAGGCGCTCCAGGACGAGCAGGAGAAGGTGCTCGAGGAGCTCGCCGAGAGCAGGCCGGGCGACGGTCTCGAGGTCTTCTGGTACGACTCCGGCGACAGGACCGCGTTCGCCGGTGCCGGTGAGGGTGGCCCACAGCTGGTCCTCGAGGCCGTCGGCGCGACGAACCTCTTCGCCGACCTCGAAGGTGGCTGGGCCGACGTCAGCTGGGAGCGGGTCGTCGCGGCCGACCCCGACGTCATCGTCCTCGCCGACGCGAGCTGGTCGACCGCGGAGGACAAGATCGCGATGCTCGAGAAGGACCCGGTGCTCAAGGACCTCCGGGCCGTGAAGGCGGAGGCGTACGTCGTGCTGCCCTTCTCCGAGACCACGCCGGGCGTCCGCCTCGCCGACGGCGCGGTGTCGCTCGGCAAGCAGCTCGCCGAGCTGGGCTGATGCTGCAGACGGTCCACCCGGCCCGGACCCGGCCCGGTGCCGGGTTCGCGACGGGCGCCGTGCTGACCGCGCTGCTCCTGGGCTCCGTCGTCGTGGCGGTGGGCATCGGGTCGGTGCACGTCCCCGCCGGCGACGTCATCGACGTGGTCCGCGGCCGGTTGGGACTGCCGGCCGAGGGCGTCACCGTCATCGACGACCGGATCGTGTGGCAGCTGCGGATGCCGCGGGTGGTCGGGGCGGCGGCGACGGGGGCGGGGCTCGCGATCGCCGGCGCCGTGCTCCAGTCGCTGACCCGCAACGACCTCGCGGATCCCTACCTGCTGGGCGTCTCCGGTGGAGCGACCGTCGGCGCGGTCAGCGTGATCGTGCTCGGCGTCAGCGTGGCCGGCCTGGTCGGCGGAGCCGCGCTCGGTGCGGGTGCCTTCGTCGGCGCCCTGGTGGCGCTGGCGCTCGTGCTCATGCTGGCGACCGGGCGCGCCGGCGACCTGCCGCCGGCCCGCACCGTGCTGGCCGGCGTCGCGATCGGGCAGCTGTGCGCGGCGTACACGTCCTTCGTCGTGATGATCAGCGGCGACCACGACTCCGCTCGCCGGGTGCTGGCCTGGACGATGGGTTCGCTGGCCGGTGTCCGCTGGCAGAGCGCCACGATCCTGCTCGTCGTCGCCCTCGGCGCGCTGGTGGGGATCATCGCGTACGCCGCCGATCTGGACGCCTTCGCCTTCGGCGACGCATCGGCGTCCTCACTCGGGGTGTCGATTCAGCGGGTGCGCTGGCTGCTGATGGTCGGTACCGCGCTGCTGACGGCCTGCCTCGTGGCCTACACGGGCGCGATCGGCTTCGTGGGGCTGGTCGTGCCGCACGTCGTACGACTGGTCGCCGGGCCGCTCCACCGACGGCTGCTGCCGCTGAGCGCCCTGGCCGGCGCGGTGCTGCTGATCTGGGCCGATACGGCGGCGCGTTCGCTGCTCGACGGCCAGGAGGTACCGATCGGTGTGGTCACCGCGGTGTTCGGCGCGCCGCTGTTCGCCTTCCTCCTGCGTCGCGAATCGAGGTCCCGATGAGCATCCTGGCCAAGGACGTGACCTGGGGCGTGGGCGAGCGCGCGATCATCCAGGACATCACCCTCGACTGTCCCGAGGGCACCGTCACCGGCCTGCTCGGTCCGAACGGCTCGGGCAAGACGTCGCTGTTGCACGTGATGGCGGGCCTGCGCCGGCCGCGCGGCGGCGTGGTCGAGCTGGCGGGTGCGGACGTGCACCGGATGCCGGCTCGGGACCGAGCGCGGCGGATCGCCCTGCTCGAGCAGCACGCCTCGACGACCCTGCCGCTCACGGCACGCCACGTGGTGGATCTGGGCCGGATCCCGCACCGTGGCCGCTGGCCGGCGGGGCGAGGTGAGGGAGCGGTCGAGATCACGGAGGCCATGCGCCTGGCCGCGGTGACCCACCTCGCCGACCGCGACTGGCGGACGTTGTCCGGTGGCGAGCGGCAACGCGTCCAGCTGGCCCGTGCCCTTGCGCAGCGCCCGTCGGTGCTGATGCTCGACGAGCCGACCAACCACCTTGACCTCGCCCATCAGATCGACCTGCTCGCCACCGTTCGCGAGCTCGGGCTGACCGTCGTGGCGGCCCTGCACGACCTCGACCTGGCCGCCGCGTTCTGCGACCTGCTGGTCGTGCTGCGAGGGGGCAGGGTGGTGACGGCCGGGCCGCCGGCGGAGGTGCTGACCGAGCGCCTCGTCCGGGACGTGTACCGCGTCGAGGCCACCGTCGGGAAGCACGAGCGCTCGGGCCGGCTGCACGTCGTGTGGCATGACGAACGGGCGGTCCGGTGAGTCGCGCCGGTCGCCCGCGTGGTCGTCGTCCACTCCGGCGACCCGACGCTCTCAGGCGGCGTCAGACCAGGTGGCGGTCATCCAGCTGCGGCGCCGCCTCTCGGAGCTGACCTCGCTGCCAGAGCCCGTGGATGACGAGGGCAGCGGTGACCGAGCCCAGGACGCCGAGCCCGAGGTCGCCCAGGGTGTCCTCGTAGGCGAACGCGTGCTCGGCGCCTCCGCTGATGAAGGCGAAGAACTCGGCGATCTCCCAGGCGATGGCCGCGGTGGCCCCGACGGCGAGGGCCCGTTCCACGACGCGGTAGCGGGGTGCGCTGCGGTGCAGCGTCAGCAGGATGATCGCCGCGGCGATCAGGCCGGTGTTGGCGAAGTGCATCAGGTCGTCGAACCACACGACCCTGTCGTAGAGGTCCATCCGGTTGCCGAGGATGTCCGTGAAGCAGGTCAGCGTCACGAGGAGGTCGGCCAGCCACGGGAAGGATGCACGGTCCTTCCAGAACAGGAGCCAGATCGCCGGCACCGTGAAGGACACGAGCGGGTAGCCGATGGCGCGGGCCTCGGCGGCCTTGTCGCGGAGGTGGCTGCCGTCGGGATCGACGACCGCAAGCACCAGCAGCAGGACGAGGAGGCCCTTGGCAGTGCCGTCGGCGGTCCTGACGACGGTGGGAGTCGGGTAGCGCACGGCCACGGCCTCGGTCATGCGGGGCTCCTGTCGTCGAGAAGCCTCATCGTGCCACCACGCCGGTCGCTGGTTGAACGCGAGGTGGCGTCGGGTTCGTCACCCCGAACGCCCGTCGTCGGGCACGATGTACGAGAATCGTCAGTCCTGACGGGCCTTTCCGGCTCTGCGCGGGGTGACAGCGAGCAAGGGGGAGCCGTGGTCGACGCACGGGCGGGGGTGGATGCCGTGGCGGACCTGTCGGACCCGGCGCCGCACGAGGGGGAGCCGGAGACGGGCGGCCCTTCGTCGTACGAGCAGTTCGGGGTGCACTGGGTGCGCCGCGTGCTCCACAAGGAGCGGATCCTGCGGACGATCGACGCCGTCCTCGGCGACCAGATCTCGCTGGGCCCGATCGGCGCCGGCCCCGGGCGGGCGTTCGCCAGCGTGAGCTTCACCGGCACGTTCGGCCCGACGTCGGGCGAGGAGGTGCCGGCCGAGCTGCTGACCTACGCGATCGACCTTCCGATCAGCGTCGTCTTCCAGCTGGACCTGCCGCTGGACAAGCTGAACTTCAACGCCGAGGTGGTCATCCCGCTGGTCCTCGTGGTGCACACCGAGGACCCGCTGAAGCTGCGCCTCGAGCTGCTGACCCCGGCCGAGGAGCAGATCGGGCTGGAGCTGAAGACCGACACCCGGCGCGGTGCGATCCTCCGGAAGATGACCGGCCTGGACGCCGAGCTGCGGCGCTTCGTGCTCAAGGTGATCGACACCGAGCTGGCCAAGCCCTACGTCAGGCGGGCGACCTACCTCGACATGGAGGAGCTCATCGACCACGCGTGGCCGATGCTCACCGAGCAGTTTCTGCCGCGAGGACCCGAGGACCGGCGGGCGTGACGTGGGCGGCCTGCGCGGCGTGACGGCCCGCAGCGCGGGCAGCGGCACCCGGGCGGGCGACCACCTTCGCCGGCGCCTTGATCGCGTCGGACACCAGGCCGAACGCGGCCGCGGCGAGCGGGATCCACACCGGGATCAGCATGAAGGTGAAGATCGGCAGAAGCTGCATCAGGTCGCTCATCGCGGGTGACTCCGTCCACGTCGGGTGGTGGTTGGTTCGACACCAGGAGTCTCGTCGCGGGGCGGGGCCGCTCGCTCGTGCTGCCGGACAGACTCCGGCCGGGTGTTTGTCCTCCTGCACGAAACGGTGTGACGGACGCAACATCGGACGGCATTGTCGAGCGACTTGAGTAAAGTTTCCGGGAAAACGGCGGAATCGCTGGGTAAAGATCCCTAGTGTCCTCGGCGGGGCCGGTGCGCGTGGGGCGCGTCGGTAGGGGAGTGCTGGACCGGGTGCCGCAGGAAGTGGCGCCGGGCGAGGCTCTCCCTTCGTGGTTTTCGGCCATGCCTCGCTCCGAAGCTCCTCGGTCGTGCAGTGGGCGCGACCGATACAGACACATGGGGACAACCAGATGAATCAGTCACTGCGGCATGCCCGCCGCACCCTCTTCCAGCGCGCCGCGCTGACCGTTCCGGTCGCCGCGCTCGTCGCTGTCACCGCCTTCGCGGCGCCCGGCTACGCCGATGACGCCGACGGCGGCGCCGGCACGCCCGCCGCCGAGGTCGAGACCCCGGCGCCCGCGCCGGAGCCGAAGCCCGCGCCGGAGCCGAAGCCGGCGCCCGAGCCCGAGCCGGCTCCCGAGCCGAAGCCGGCGCCGGAGCCGAAGAACGACCCGGCGCCCGAGCCCGAGCCGGCCCCGGCCGAGCCGCAGGACGTCGTCGAGTCACCCGCGCCGCAGGCCATCGAGGAGGTCCCGGCCGACGCCGTGCCCGCCGGCGACGGTGCGCGGACCGGCGCCCGCCAGGTCTCGACCGCCAAGGCCGGCCAGGAGGTCTGCCCGCACGACGGCGCATGGATCAAGGACGACGGCCTCAGCGGCCTCACGCACACGATCACCGCGCCTGCCGGCAAGGTCATCACGCAGGTCTGCGCGAAGTCCTCGACCAACGTCGTGACGATCACCCTCGACCCGCCGGTCAGCAGCTACACGATCGTGTCGGGCGAGGGGCCGTGGGCCGTCTTCGTGAACGGCAACGGCAACGCGCAGGCGCTCAGCCACGCCACCTACCTGCTCGGCGACGAGACCGAGGAGCCGCAGGAGATCGAGGCGTCGATCGACCCGGTCGACCCCTGTGGTCCCGACAACATCGCGTTCCCCGTGGTGCCGGAGACCGACGAGTACACCGTCGCGGTCGACGAGGCCACCGGTGACGTCACGCTGACCGCGAAGCCGGGCTACGAGTTCCCGGGTGGCGTCCCGTCGCTCACCTTCGAGCTCCCCGACGACTCGAACGAGCCGTGCATCGCGACCCCGCCGGTCGTCGAGCCGGACGACGAGTGCGGCCCGGACAACGCGGCGTACCCGGCGATCCCGGAGACCAACCAGTACACGGTGAAGGTCAACGACGACGGCAGCGTCACGCTGACCGCCAAGTCCGGCTGGGCGTTCGAGGGTCCGTCGGCGACGTACGAGCTGCCGGCTCCGGTCGACTCCGGCGAGGAGTGCCCGGTCGACGAGAAGAAGGTCGTCGTCTGCAAGTACGTCGGCACGCCGCCGGGCGTCCCGGACCACATCATCGTGGTGTCCGAGGCCGCGGCCCTGGCCGACGGCTGGGACGGCGTCTCGTTCCCCGGCACCTTCGCCGACGAGCACGACTCGATCGTCCTGCGCTGGGCCGTGGGCAACGAGCAGCCCGGTGACGAGGAGCTGGTCAACTGCCCGCTGGCGGAGATCGACCCGCCGAGCGTCGAGCCGAACGACCCCTGCGGCCCCGACAACATCGCCTTCCCGGCGGTGCCCGAGACCGACGAGTACTCGGTCGAGGTCGTCGACGGCGACGTGGTGCTGACCGCGAAGCCCGGCTACGAGTTCCCCGAGGGCGAGTCCACCTGGACCATCGAGCTCCCGGCCGACTCGGGCGTCGAGTGCCCCGAGGTGTCCGCGCTGGCCACCTGTGTCACGACGATCGACCCCGACCTCCCGGTCGAGGCCCGTCTCGTGGCCAAGGCCGACGGTGTGGTCATCGAGATCATCGACGAGCTGTTCGCGGAGGCCAACGGCTTCCTCGGCACGCTGCCCTTCACCTTCATCGTGGACGGCAAGGAGTACACCGTCTTCGCGGTGGCCGAGCCGGGCCAGAGCGCTGACGACTTCAGCGTGGACGTGGAGTGCGCCGGCGGCATCGTCGAGGAGCCGTGCCTCGACGCCGCGACCAACCCGGACGCGGTCGACGAGAACGGCGAGCCGTGCAACGAGACCGGCGGCGTCGTCGAGACCGACGACCCGGACGCCCTCCCGAACACCGGTGGGCCGGCCGGGATCCTGCTCCCGATCGGCGCGCTGCTGGTGCTCGCCGGCGCAGGGCTGGTCATGGTGAGGCGTCCCCACTCCGCCTGACCGTGGTCGGTGTTCGCCCCGTCGCAGCAAGCTACTGCGGCGGGGCGAACGACGTTTTCGGCCCGACCATCGGATCCGCTGGTCTTGGCCGATTCCACTCCCGCAGCGCCCCGGAGGTTCGTAGCCTCGGTCGTGGGTCCGGCTTCACGTGGGGTGCGGTCGGAAAGAGGGAGTGTTGAACAGGGTCCCGCGATCGACGATCGCGAGTCCCCGTCCGACGCTCCCTTTTGTGGTTCCGAGCCACCCCGTTCGTGCTCCCGACGGTCGTGCAGTGGGTGCGACCGAACACACGATTTGGGGACAATGAGATGACACTTCCTTCGCGGCGTGCTCGCCGCTCCGATTTCCGGCGGGCGGGAGCCCGGCGCTCCGGGCTCGGGAGGCGCATCGCGCTGACCGTCCCGGTCGCCGCCCTGGTCGCCGTGTCCAGCTTCATCGCGCCGGGCTATGCGGACGACGCCGACGGCGGCGGTGACTCCGCCGCGCAGTCCGACGCTCCGGCCGACACCCCGGCGCCCGAGCCCGAGCCCGCCCCGGAGCCCAAGCCGGCCCCGGAGCCCGAGCCGGCGCCCGAGCCGAAGCCCGAGCCGGCGCCCGAGCCGAAGGACGAGGAGCCGCCCGCCGAGGAGCCGCCCGCGGAGGAGGCGCCCGCCGAGGAGGCCCCCGCGGAGGAGGCTGCCCCGGAGGAGATCCCGGCGGACGCCGTACCCGCGGGCAAGGAGGCCAAGAAGGGCTCCAACCAGATCCGCCAGGCCGTCGCGGCGCTCGACCCGGTGCTCAACACCGACAAGATGGTGGTCTGCAAGTACTCCGCGACCCCCGAGATCGGTGAGAAGGCCCAGACCGTCAACATCAGCTCGGTCAACGCGCTCGCGATCCCTGCTGACTGGGACGGGACGTTCCCGGTCTTCTTCAACGACGCCCAGGGCTCGTCCATCTCGCCGCGCTACGCCTACGAGGGTGAGAACACCAACGACGTCGCCGGCATGATCGACGAGCTCTGCCCGCCGTACATGCCGCCGAACACCGTCGTCGCCCCCGAGGTCCCGGTCAACGACCCGTGTGGTCCCGGCAACATTGCCTACGGCGCCGTCCCGCCGGGCAACTACACCGTGACCCTCAACCCGGACGGCAGCATCACCCTCACGGCCGCCCCCGGCTACGTGTTCCCGGACGACTCGCTGACGCACACCTACCCGGTGCTGACCGACTCGAATGTCCCCTGTGTGGTCACGCCGCCCGCGGAGCCGGACCCGACCGACCCGTGCGGTCTCGACAACGCGTACTACGCGGACGCGGACATCCCGGAGAGCACCGACGCCTACACGGTCGAGGTGAACGACGACAACACGGTCATCACGATCACGGCCACGCCGGGCAACACCTTCGAGGGTGGCGAGACCGTCGTGGTCTACACGGTCGAGGACTCGGACGAGCCGTGCATCGGCGCCGCACCGGCCGAGCCGCAGCCGACCGACCCCTGTGGTCTCGACAACGCGTACTACGCCGACGCGGACATCCCGGAGAGCACCGACGCCTACACGGTCGAGGTGAGCGAGGACAAGAAGACGATCACCATCACGGCCACGCCGGGCAACGTCTTCGACGAGCAGGGCACGACCGAGGTCGTCTACAACGCCGTGGACTCGAACGAGCCGTGTGTCGTCGTACCGCCGGAGCCGGAGCAGACCGACCCGTGCGGCCTGGACAACGCCTTCTTCGCGGATGAGGACATCCCGGAGAGCACCGACGCCTACACGGTCGAGGTGAACGACGACAACACGGTCGTCACCATCACCGCGACCCCGGGCAACGTTCTCAACGACGAGGGTGACACCGAGCTGGTCTTCACCGCGGACGACTCGGACGAGCCGTGCGTCGTGGAGCCGCCGGTCGCGCCGGCGCCGGTCGATGCCTGTGGCCCGGACAACGCGGTCTTCGACGACGCCGACGTCCCGGCGAGCACCGAGACCTACACGGTGGTCCTGAGCGAGGACAAGAAGACCATCACGGTCACCGCCACGCCCGGCAACGCGTTCGACGAGGAGGGCACCACCGAGCTGGTGTTCACCGCGGTCGACTCCGGCGAGGAGTGCCCCGTGTACGTCGCCTGCGTCTACGCGGGTGCCGACACCGCCCGCCTGGACACCGGTGTCCCGCTCGGCCTGATCGAGATCGTCGACCAGGCGACCGCGCTGACGAACGGCTTCCTCGGACTGTTCCCGTTCAGCTACGTGTCGGAGGGCGACGAGGTCGTCCTGATCGCGGAGCTGCAGGAGGGCCAGACCGTCGACGACTTCGATGCGCTGGAGATGTGCGGCGAGGTCGCCGGCATCTGTGAGGACGCCGCGACCAACCCGGACGCCGTGGACGAGGACGGCGAGCCGTGCACCCCGGAGAAGGGTGGCGAGCGCGAGGACGACCCGCTTCCCAACACCGGTGGTCCTGCGGGATTCCTGCTTCCGCTGGGGGCGCTCCTGGTGCTCCTGGGCGCGGGACTGGTCGTGGTGAGGCGTCCCCACTCCGCCTGACCATGGTCGGGTCGCCCCTCACCGTCACGACGGGAGCATGAGGGGCACCTGACGACCCGGTCAGGCCAGGGATGGCCGCACGGTCGGGGTTCGCCCCGTCGCAGCAAGCTACTGCGACGGGGCGAACGACGTTTTCCGGCCAGCCGCGGCGACCATCGGATCCGATGCATTCCGCCCATTCGCATTCCCGTGGCCGCCCGGTGTGCTTAGCCTCGAAATGGGTCTGGCCACACGTGGGGACGCGGCCAGCAGTGGGGGTGCCGGACGGGGACTCGCGGTCCTTGGTCATGAGCCTCCGTCCAGCACTCCCTCGCCGGTTCTCGGCCGGTCCCGTGGTCCGGAAGCTCCTGACGGTCGTGCGGTCTGCGCGGCCGATGGCCAACGTGGGGACAACGAAATGAACAAGTCATCGCGGCGTCCACGCCGCCTCTTCCGCCGGGCCGAGGCCCGGCGCACGGGTCTGGCGGGTCGTGCCGCCCTGACGATCCCCGCGGCCGCACTGCTGGCGGTCGCCGCCTTCACCTCTCCCGGCTTCGCCGACGACGCCGATGGCGGAGACACGTCTTCCGCGGCCGTCGCCGACACACCGGCACCCGCACCCGAGCCCGCACCCGAGCCGAAGCCCGCACCGGAGCCCGCACCCGAGCCTGAACCCGCACCCGAGCCCGAGCCGCAGCCGGCACCGGAGCCCGAGCCCGAGCCGGCACCCGAGCCGGAGACACAGCCCGCACCTGTGGGGGAGGACGACCCGGTCGACTCGCCCGCCCCCGAGGAGGACTCCGCCGAGGCCGCCCCGGCCGGCGAGGGCGCCGAGGAGGGCGCGCAGGAGGTCCAGCAGTCCTCGGTCCTCGCCGCACCGGTCGAGGAGGAGAAGAAGGTCGTCGTCTGCAAGTACGTCGGCACGCCGCCCGGTGTGCCGGACCACGTCATCGTGGTCAGCAGGTCCGCCGCGTTGAACCAGGGCTGGGTCGAGGGCCAGTTCCCCGGGCCGTTCGCTGACGCGCACGACTCCATCGCGATCCGCTGGGCGGTCGGCAACGAGCAGCCCGGTGACGAGGAGCTCAGCAGCTGTCCGCTGGCGGCGATCACGCCGCCGTCGGTCGAGCCGGAGGATCCGTGCGGCCCGGACAACGCGGCGTACCCGACGATCCCGGAGACCGCCCAGTACACCGTCGAGGTCAACGAGGACGGCAGTGTCACGCTGACGGCCAAGCCCGGCTGGACCTTCGCGGGCCCGTCGGCGACGTACGAGCTGGCGGCGCCGGTCGACTCGGGCGAGGAGTGCCCGGTCGACGGCAAGAAGGTCGTGGTCTGCAAGTACGTCGGCACCCCGCCGGGCGTGCCGGACCACATCATCGTGGTCAGCGAGGCGACCCTGTTCAACAAGGGCTGGGACGGCGTGACCTTCCCGTGGGTCTTCCCGGACGCGCAGGACTCGGTCGCGATCCGCTATGCGGTCGGCAACGAGCAGCCGGGAGACGAGGAGCTGGTGAACTGCCCGCTCGAGCAGATCACCCCGCCCGAGCTGGCGCCGGTCGACCCGTGCGGCCCGGACAACATCGCCTTCCCGGCGCTGCCCGAGACCGACCAGTACTCGGTCGAGGTCGTCGACGGCGACGTGGTGCTGACCGCGAAGCCGGGCTTCGAGTTCCCCGGCGGTGAGCGCACCTTCACCTTCGAGCTCCCCGCCGACTCCGGGGTGGCGTGCCCCGAGGTCGGTGCCCTGGCTGCGTGCGTGACGACCATCGATCCGGGGCTCCCGATCGAGAACGCGCGTCTCGCGGTGAAGGCCGACGGCGTCGTGATCGAGATCGTCGACGAGCTCCTCGCGGAGGCCAACGGCTTCCTCGGCACGTTGCCCTTCACCTTCATCTTGGACGGCAAGGAGTACTTCATCTTCTCCACGGCGGAGCCCGGCCAGACGGCCGACGACTTCAGTGTGGACGTGGAGTGTGCCGGTGGCATCGTCGAGGAGCCGTGTGAGGACGCCGCCACGAACCCGGACGCGGTGGACGCGAACGGTGAGCCGTGCACGCCGGTGGAGTGCGACGACACGGAGGCGACCGCGACGACGGCCGATGACTGCGAGGAGGGCGGCATCCGTGAGGACGAGCCGCTCCCCAACACCGGCGGTCCCTCGGGGTTCCTGCCGCCGCTCGGGGCGCTCCTGGTCCTCCTGGGCGCTGGATTGGTCATGGTGAGGCGTCCCCACTCCGCCTGACCATGGTCGGGTGGCCCCTCACCGTCGCGACGGTGACATGAGGGGCACCTGACAGCCCGGTCGGGGCCAGGAATGGCCCCACCTCGGGTGTTCGCCCCGTCGCAGCCAGCTACTGCGACGGGGCGAACGACATTGTGGTGGTGTCGGGTCGCCGCGTCATGCCGGCGGGGATTCCCGGTCAAGGTCTCTGGAGGGCGTTCGTCGCCCGGTCGCCTCGACTCTCGGTCCGGGGCGGCGAGAACCTGCCACAGGAGTTGCCCCGATGGGGAAGAGAGTAAGTGCGCGACGGACAGGGATGGCCGTCCTGGTCGGAGCAGCGGCGATGGCCCTGCCCGTCGTCACGGCCGCACCCACCAACGCCGCGGAGATCATCAGCAGCGAGGGCTCCGTAACGGTCGAGTCGTACCCGAGCGTCAAGCAGGTGCTCCTCGAGAGGTTCGACGACCAGGACGGTCGGCTCCAGCTCACCAAGGTCACCGTGACGGGGACCGTGGAGAGCGAGCTCGACGGGTCCCTGACCAACCTGAGCGCCTCGCGCGAGAAGACGCTGACCGGCGCCATCGCGTCCAGCATCGAGGTCGACGGACCGGGGGTCGAGGACCTCACGGCCGCGGGCAACAGGACCTCCTCCTGGACGCTCGCCGCCGGTGAGACCCGGCAGGTGCAACTGGCCGCCAGCGGCTCCAGCGTCGAGACCATCACCGAACCGGAGCTGCTGGACGACTTCGTGGGCACAGGCACCCTGGAGTACGACGTCGACAGCCAGGTCAGCGTCAAGATCGACGGCCCCGCGCCGTACCGGACCAGCGGTGTCGCCGGAGGCAAGGCGACGGTCCGAATCGACTACACCTACGACGAGGTGTGCGTCGAGAACCCGACGTCCGGCTCCTGCGGCGAGACGCCGCCCGAGAGCTGCCCGAGCCCGACCGACAAGATCGACCCGGTCGCCGAGGGCGACTACGTCCTCGGCAACGGCGGCACGTTCACGATCACCGACATCGAGGACCTCGGCAGCGGCCCGGTCTTCGATTGGACCTCGACCGTCCCTGTCCTGTGGGTCAGTGTGAAGGGCGGGCCGCGGGCCATCGACGAGCAGCTCTACGACTATCGTCCCGACGGTGCCCTCGCCGGGGAGGGGCTGCACGCGCCGCTGAACCCGAACAGCGGGAAGTGGTACGGCCTGAGCCACCTCACGATCTGCGCCGTGGACACCGCCGTCTGCGAGAGCGACCCCAGCGCCCCTGGCTGCGGCGTCACCGACCCGTGCGTCGTCGACCCACTCTCCTGCGAGCCGCCGAGCTCGAGCCGGCATGCGAGCGAGCCGGTCCCTGCGGCACCGGTCGACCGCGAGGCTCCCGGTGAGGGGAACGACGAGGCGGGCATCGCGACCGGTGACGTCGGGGTTGCCGCCGACGAGGAGACCCCCGCTGATCCCGCAGAACAGGACGACGCCCCGCCATCCTCGCCGCAGTCCGACGAGGAGCCGGCCCCGGACGATGCGCCGACCCTATCCCCGACCGAGACGCCCGCGGGCGAGTGAGGATGTGAGCGCCATGCAGGCAGTACGAACCAGCCCACGCCTTCCCCGCCTGATCGGCGTCGTGGCGATGTCGGCGACGGTCCTGGCCTGGACCGGGTCCCCGGCCCACGCGGCTGAGGAGGTCACCCAGACGGTGACGGTCGACCTCGGTGACCTCGACGCCTCGGGGACGGGCCAGATCGACCAGTTTGACCCTGCGTTGGGTGAACTGACGGCCGTGGACATCGACGCCGAGGTCTCGATGGACTTCGCCGTGTGCGTGACCAACCTCAGTGAGGAGGCGTCCACCACCAACGACGGCGTCGTCTCCGGCACCGCCGAGCTGATCTTCGCCGGAGACGCCGTCGCGACGACTTCGGGCGACATGGCCGTCCCCGCGGACGAGCTGCCGCCGAGCGAGGGCACCGACGGATGCTCGGACTGGTTGGACGCTGGCGGCGACGCCGGGACTCAGCCGAGCGGGGACAACAGTTCGCTGACGGCTGCTACCGACACCGACACCTGGTCGGCCTCGCTCACAGCTCCGGCCGAGCTGGCGCCGTATGTCGGTTCGGGGGCTGTGGACTTCGACTACTCGGCCGGGTCCGCTTCCGACCTGTCACAGCCCTCGGAGTGGACCCTGGTGTTCCTGGCATCCGGTGCCGCGAAGGTCACGGTCACCTACACCTACGTCCCGACCACGAGCAGCGAGGTCTGCGCGGATGACCCGCAGGACCCTGAGTGTGACGAGGGTGGCAACCCGGGCAACCCCGGCAACCCGGGCAACCCCGAGTCCGGTCAGCTGCCGGACACGGGCGGGCCGGCAGGTTGGCTGCTGCCGCTGGGCGCCGCGCTGGCCATCGCCGGCGGCGCCATCGTGACCATGGTCAGGCGATCCCACTTCGCCTGACCATGGTCGGTGTCCACCGCTCGCGAGCGGTGGACACCGACGTTCCGGCCGAGAGCAGGGGGGCCGAGGCCGGAGGTTCGCCCCGCCGCAGGTAGTGCTACTGCGGCGGGGCGAACGACGTCAGCTGGGTCTTGGTGTAGAACGACCGGATCCGCTCGTAGTTGAGCCGGTTGTAGGCGAGCGGGTCGAGCAGCAGCCACTTCGGCAGCACGCGGCGCGCGGCGCGGACCAGGCCCGCGTACAGCTGGAACTCGCGCTCGCGGCGACGCGTCCACCGCACACCGAGCAGCTCACGCATCCGCGGGTGGGCGGCCTTCTCGGCGCAGACCTTCGCGGGTCGGCTCAGCACGGGCGTGAGCAGCCGCCAGAAGGGCGTGGCCAGCCGGTGCAGCCAGCGCGGCCCGACCAGCGTCGGCACGGGCAGGTCGTCGAAGGCGCGGTTGGCCCACTGGAGGAACTCGTTGTCGGCGAGGACCGTGTCCGCCACCTCGTCGTAGTAGGCCGCTGCCTCGGTGCGGGTGACCGGGATCCGGGCCCGCTCGCTCGGCAGGTCGAAGTCGGTGAGGTGCAGGACCGTCGCGTAGACGACGTCCTTCTCCTCCTCGCTCAGCCGGTCGCCGTACGTCGTGACGTAGCCGGTGTGGAAGATGAGCATGCTGGTCGTGCCGACCCAGCGCCAGAGGTCCGGGTTGAGGGCGCTGTAGCGCTCGCCCTCGAAGGCCCCCTTCCCGCGGCCGTGGACCTGGCCGTGCAGGTCCTTGAGACGGGTCGCCATCGCCTGCCGGTCGCTGTCGTCGCCGAAGAGCAGCAGCGGTCCCCACAGCCCACTGCGGATGCCGCGGTCGGTGAAGTTCTCGGCGAAGCGGCCGCTGGCGTCGACGGCCGCCGCGACCTCGCGGTAGGCGACCTGGTCGAGCGCCAACCGGCCGTAGAGGGCGAACGCCGCCGGCGTACCCATCCACCAGCGGACGTCCGCCGCCAGCGCGTGGTGTGGCTGCGACGGGTGCCAGGGGGCGACGGTCATGGCGGCTCCTCGGGAATCGGTCAACGGGCGTTGACAGATACCATGGAACCCATCTGTCAACGGTTGTGTCAAGATGGTGCCCATGACCGAGGGCGCGCGGAGGTACGGCGGCCAGGACGCCACCGAGCGGACCGCGGAGCGTCGTGCGCGGCTGGTCGCCGCCGGACTCGAGCTGATGGGGGAGCGCGGCATCGGGGCGACCACGGTGCGCGGCGTCGCGGAGGCGTCGGGCCTGGCCGCGCGCTACTTCTACGAGAGCTTCGAGGGCATCGAGGCGCTGCAGGTCGCGGTCTTCGACGCCATCGCCGCGGAGGCGGCCGACCGGGCGATCGCCGCACTCGCGGCCGCGCCCGACGACCCGGCAGCACGGATCCGGGCCGTCCTCGGCGAGATGGTCGACCTGTTCCTCGACGACCCCCGCAAGGGCCGGGTCGTGCTGATCGACTCGGTCACCTCGCCGGTGCTCGGGCCGCGGGTCCTCCAGGAGAGCAGCCGGTTCGCCGGCATGGTCGCCGCCACGGCCTCCAGCGGCGACCCGGCGGCAGCCGCGGACGACCTTCCGGTGGAGCTGCGGCTCACCGCGCAGTTCCTCATCGGTGGGGTCGCCCACGCCATCGGAGCGGTGCTGCGGGGCGACGTCGCAGCGGACCGGGACCTGCTCGTCGACGTCCTGGTCGCGCAGTTCCTCGCGGTGGTGCAGGGGCTGACGACGCCGGTCAGGCCGTGACCGGCTCCTGCGCGAGCAGCTCCCGCACCCGCGGGATCACCTGCGTGCCGTAGAGCTCGATGCTGCGCATCAGGAGGGGATGCGGCATCGACCCGTTGCTGTACTTCAGGTCGAAGCGCTGGATCCCCAGGGCCCGGGCGGTCGCGGCGATCTTGCGCGCGACGGTCTCCGCGGAGCCGACGTAGAGCGAGCCGTGGTCGACCTCGGCGTCGTACTGCTCGCGGGTCACCGGGCCCCAGCCGCGCTCGGCGCCGATCCGGTCGCGGCTGGCCTTGAAGTGCGGGTAGAGCAGCTCGCGTGCCTCGTCGTCGGTGTCGGCGACGAAGCCGGGCGAGTGGACGCCGATGGGCTGGTCGGGCAGCTCGAACTCGCCGAGCGCGCGCCGGAAGAGGTCCGTGTACGGCGCGAAGCGGGCCGGGTCGCCGCCGATGATCGCGAGCATCAGGGGGAAGCCGTAGCGGGCGGTGCGGACGACGGACTCGGGCGATCCGCCGACGCCGATCCAGGTCGGGATCGAGCCGCGGGCGGTCGTCGGGAAGATCCGGGCGTCGCGCAGCGGCGGCCGCAGCTCGCCGGCGTCCCAGGTGATCGTCCCCTCGCCCTGCAGCGCTGCCCACAGGTCGAGCTTCTCGGCGAAGAGGCGGTCGTAGTCGGCGAGGTCGTGGCCGAAGAGCGGGAAGGACTCGGTGAAGGAGCCGCGGCCCAGGGTGATCTCGGCGCGACCGCCGGAGAGGGCGTCGAGGGTGGCGAAGCGCTCGTAGAGGCGCACCGGGTCGTCCGAGCTGAGCACGGTCACGGCGGTGCCGAGCACGATCCGCTTCGTGCGGGGCGCGATCGCCGCGAGCACCATGTCGGGCGCGGACACCGAGAAGTCGTCGCGGTGGTGCTCACCGACGCCGAACGCGTCGACGCCGACCTGGTCGGCCAGCACCGCCTCGTCGACCACGTTGCGGATCACCTGCGGGTGCGGGACCCGCTCGCCGGTGGTCGGGTCGAGGGTGACGTCGCCGAAGGTGTCGAGGCCGAGCTGGAGCGCGGCCGGACCGGCCTGGTCAGCCATCGGTCTGCTGCGCGGCGGCCTCGACGTCGAAGTCGCGGACGGCGGCGACGACCTGCTCCAGCGCGTTCGCGGGCAGGGCGCCGGCCTGCGAGAAGACGAGCTGGCCCTTCTTGAAGGCCATCAGCGTCGGGATCGAGGTGACCCGGGCGGCCGAGGAGAGCTGCTGCTCCTCCTCGGTGTTCACGGAGCCGAAGACGAGGTCGCCGTGCTTCTCGGCGGCCGCCTCGTAGATCGGCGCGAAGTTGCGGCACGGGCCGCACCAGGACGCCCAGAAGTCCACGAAGACGATCTCGTTGTCGAGGACCGTCTCCTGGAAGTTGCCGGCGGTGAGGTCGATGGTGGACATGTCTCCTCAACGTCCCTTCGCGGTGAGAGATTCCTTGGCCAGGTTCAGGTCGACGCCGCCGGCCACGCCCGGCACGGAGCCCGCGTCGTCGTACTGCCAGACGGCCCAGGGCCGGCGCGGCTCCCGGTCACCGAGGCGCCGCACCCACTGCGGGTGGTCGGCGAGGTCGTCGGCGAAGCCGAAGCTCGCCTCGAAGTCCGGGTAGAGGTAGACCAGCGTCCGCCGGCCGGTGCGCCGGTCGACGACGGCGAGGAACGCGCGAACCTCGGCGAGCAGGGTCGCTGCCGGTGGCGGGTCGGCGCAGCTGCCGGCGAGCTCGAGGTCGAGGGCCGGCGGGAGGTCGCTGGCCGCATCGGGGCTGAGCACGTCGGGGCCGAGTACGTCGAGGAAGTGCTCCGCCTGCGCGACGCCGTCCGAGCACAGCGAGAAGTAGTGGTAGCCGGCCACGTCGATCCCCGCCCGGGTCGCCGCGCGCCGGTGCTCCGCGAAGCGGGAGTCGGTGAACGTGGTGCCCTCGGTCGCCTTGAGGTAGGCGAAGGAGATGCCGGCGTCGGCGACGCGCGGCCAGTCGATCGGGCCCTGGTGGTGGGAGGCGTCGATGCCGCGCCGGGGCTCCGGGCCCTTCGACGGCGTGCTCGTCGGAGGTGTCGTCGTGGTGGGGGGTGTCGCCGTGGCCGGCGGGGTCGTCGTCGGCGCACCGGTCTTCGGCGTCCCGCCCCCGCACCCCGCAAGCAGGACGCCGAGCGCGACGAGCGCGACGAGTCGGGTGCCCACGGGCCCAGCCTTCCACGCCGTACTCGTCTAGGGTCAGGGCATGGCCGAGACCGCGCGCATGACCCACGTCCTGATCGACGGGGAGAACATCGACGCCACGCTGGGGACCTCGATCCTCGGCCGTCGCCCGCGGCCGGAGGAGCGCCCGCGCTGGGAGCGGCTGCTGCAGTTCGTCGAGCGGCGCTGGGGCCAGGACACCAACGGGCTGTTCTTCCTGGCGGCCAACTCCGAGCTGCCGATGTCGTTCGTGCAGGCGCTGCTGGCGATCGGCTTCCGGCCGATCCCGCTCTCCGGCGGTCCCGGCCAGAAGGTCGTCGACATCGCCATCCAGAAGACCCTGGCCGAGCTGAAGAAGCGCGAGGGCGACGTCGTCCTCGTCAGCAACGACGGCGACTTCGTCGACCACATGGAGGACCTGCTCGACGGGCGCCGCGTGGGCCTGATGGGCTTCGCGGAGTTCCGCAACGCGGGCTTCGCGGAGCTGACGGCACGCGGCATGGAGTTCTTCGACATCGAGTACGACGTGCACGCGTTCAACGAGCGCCTCCCGCGCGTCCGGATCATCCCGATCGACGAGTTCGACCCGACCCTCTACCTCTGAGGCGCCACCGGATGCGGATCCTGGTCCTCGGCGGCACCCAGTTCCTGTCGCGCGCGGTCGCGGCCGACGCCGTGCAGCGCGGGCACGAGGTCGTCTGCGCCAGCCGCGGGCAGTCGGGGTCCGTGCCGGCCGGAGCCACGCTCGTGCGGTGGGACCGCGACGAGGACGCACCGGCCGCGCTGGCCGACGGTGGTCCGTACGACGCCGTGGTCGACGTCGCTCGCCGGCCGTCCCACGTGCGGCGGGCCCTGGCCGCGCTCGCCGGTGCGACCCCCGCCGACCCGCACTGGGTCTTCGTCTCCACCATCTCGGTCTACGCCGACGACGCGGACCCGGCCGGTCCCGGCAACGGCCGCCTGAAGGACCCGATCACCGAGGACGTCGACCCGGCCGAGGACCCCGAGGCCTACGGCGGGCTGAAGGTCGCCTGCGAGCGGCTGGTCCTCGACGCGACGGAGTCGGCCGTCGTCGTACGGCCGGGGCTGATCGTGGGACCGGGCGACCCGAGCGGGCGCTTCGCCTACTGGGGGCGCCGGGCCGGCGACACCGGCGAGCTGGTGGGTCCCGGGGACCCGTCCTCGCTGGTGCAGGTGATCGACGTGCGCGACCTCGCCACGTGGATCGTCACGCTGGCCGAGCAGCGGACCACCGGCGTCCTCGACGCCGTCGGACCGGCACTGCCGATCGCCGGCCTGCTCCGCGAGGTCGCCCCCGACGCCACCGTCACCTGGCTCCCGGACGCCTTCCTCGAGGCGGAGGGCATCGAGCCGTGGTCCGGGCCGGACAGCATCCCCGTCTGGCTCCCCCGTCCCGCGTACGACGGCATGCTGGCCCACGACGCCCAGCCGGCCCTCGACGCCGGGCTCGTCGTGCGCACCGTCGCGGAGACGGCCCGCGACACCCGCACCTGGCTGGAGGCCGACCCGGCGGCCCGGATCGGCGGGATCACCCGCGAGCGCGAGGCCGACCTGCTGGCGCGCTGGCGGGAGAGCAACGCCTAACATCCTCCGGTGCCTCGCTCGTTCCGCATCGCCACCGCCAACATCAACGGCATCCGCGCCGCCCACCGCCGCGGCTTCGACGACTGGCTGGCGACCCGCGGCTGCGACGTGATCACCCTGCAGGAGGTGCGCTGTCCCGTCGACGCGCTGCCCGAGGGCGCCTTCGGTGACTACCACGCGGCCTACGACGCAGGGGAGATCGCGGGCCGCAACGGGGTCGCCGTGCTCACCCGCGAGCCGGCCGCGGCCGTGCGGACCTGGTCGGTGGCGGACCCCGACCGGCCGTTGCCGCGGGCGCTGCGCAAGCACGCGACCGAGGGGCGCTACGTGGAGGTCGACCTGGCCGACGTACCGCTGACGGTCGCGAGCCTCTACCTGCCCAAGGGCGGGCTGCCGGCCCACCTGCAAGATCCCAGGCGGATGCGCGAGGCGCCCGACGGGGGCGCGAAGTACGACCGGAAGATGGCGTTCATGACCGGCTTCGCGCGCCACCTCGCGGCGTCGCGCAAGGCCGCGGCCGCGCAGGGGCGGGAGTTCCTGCTGACCGGCGACCTCAACATCGCCCACTCCCGCCACGACGTGGCGAACTGGCGGCGCAGCAACCAGGTGGAGGGCTTCCTCCCCGAGGAGCGCGCCTGGCTCGACGCCCAGCTGTCGCCGCGCACCCTCGTCGACGTCGTACGCCGCCTCAACCCGGAGATCGACGGCCCGTACTCGTGGTGGAGCTGGCTGGGTCGCGCCTACGAGAAGGACGCCGGCTGGCGGATCGACTACCACCTCGCGACGCCCGCGTTGGCCCGCGCGGCGCGCACCGCCGTGGTCGACCGCGAGCACCTCGGCGTGCGGCTGAGCGACCACGCGCCGGTGGTCGTCGACTACGACCTCACGGGGCTGGCCGGGCTCAGCTGACCCCGCGCTCGCCGGCCACCGGCACCACCGTGACCGCCAGCAGCGGGAACACCGCTGCCAGCGCGAAGGTCGCGCCGTAGCTCGAGGCCGTGATGGTCAGGCCGGCCAGGGGCGGGACCGCAACGGCGGCCACGTGCTGTGCGGTGTTCTGCATGCCGAGGGCCCGGCCGGACCAGAACGGGCCGGCGCGCTCGGCGACCGCGGTGAAGGCCAGGCCGTTGTCGGCGACGGTGACCGCGGAGGCGATGACGAGCAGCGCGACGGCCAGGGCGGTCACCGCTCCGGATCCGTCGGCCGCACCGGCCGCGAGCCCGAGCAGCGCCATCGTCGCGGCAGCGACCACCGCGACCGCGCGCATCGGTCGCATCCGGCTGCCGACCCGGTCGGAGACCCAGCCGGCACCGATCCGTGCGGCGGCGCCGGCGACCTGCGTCCCGGCGACGACGAGCCCGGCGACTCCGGGGGACCAGTGGAGGTCCTCGACCAGCCAGGTCAGGCCGAAGGTCCACACGAGGAACTGCGGGACGACGAGCAGCACGGACGCCCCGTGCACGCGGGCGAGGAAGCCGTCCTGCCGGTAGGGGTTGGCGACCGCCCCGGCATCGGCGCGCGGCGGCCGCGGAGGATCGAGGACGACGAGCGCCACCAGCACCGCGCCCACGGCCGTCGCCGCGGTGGGCACCCACAGCGCCGGCCCGATCCCGTGGTGGTGCGCGATCACGGCGACGGTTCCGGCGGCCAGGCCGACACCGAGCGGCTGCCCGGTCTGCCGGATGCCCATCGCCAGCCCGCGCCGCTCGGGCGGGAACCAGCCGACCACGACGCGGCCGGACGCGGAGTTGGTCGACGCGGCGCCGACACCGGCCACGCACAGCGCCGCGGCCATCGGCCAGGGGTCGCCGGTCGTCGTCGCGACCGCCCCGCCCAGGGCGGTGACGACGAGGCCGGTCAGCAGCACGAACCGCTCACCGCGCCGGTCGACCGCGACTCCCCACAGCACGAGGGTCGCCATCATCCCGGCCATCGCGGCCGACGCCACGAGCCCCGCCTCGGCGAGGGACATCCCGTGCCCGCCCTCGGCCACCGGCCGGTGCAGCTCGGGGATGAGGAACGACGGCGCGACCACCATCGCCGCGGAGGATGCCTGCGCCGTCGTACCGACCGCGAGCATGGCCCAGCGACGCGCGGGCGTGACCGTGCGGGCTGAGGGGGCGGAGGTCGCGGTCACGCGACCAGTGAAGCACATTCGTCCATTGAATGAGACGAATCATTCCGTGATGCGGACGCCGTCACTCCCCGCTCGGCACGATGGCGGAGATGACCGTCCCGTCCGCCCGCTGGATCCCTGCCGGGTACGGCGGCTCGCCGGCCAGCTGCGGTCCCTGATGGGCGAGCGGCACGGTCACCGGCGCACCGGGCGCGACCTTGACCAGCTCGCCGCGCACGGACAGCGTCACGGGGTCGGAGCCCTGCTCGACGTACAGCTCGAGCTCCTCCGGGCGGACGGTGAGGCGCACGCGGGTGCCGTGGAGGGTGACCCGGTAGGTCAGCGAGGACCACCCGTCGGGGAGTCGCGGGTCGACCTGCCACTGCTGGTCGCCGGCCCCGGAGCCGATGTCGCGGAAGCCGCCGAAGCCCGCCACCAGGGCGCTCCACACGCCGCCGGTCGAGGCGACGTGGACGCCGTCGGCGGTGTTGTTGTGGCGGTCGGCGAGGTCGACGAAGAGCGCGGAGATGAAGTACCGCAGTGCGAGGTCCTGGTAGCCGACCTCGGCGGCGACGATCGACTGCACGACGGCCGAGAGGGTCGAGTCGCCCGTGGTGATCGGGTCGTAGTAGTCGAAGTCGGCCTTCTTCTGCTCGGGCGTGAACTCCTCGCCCTGCAGGAAGAGCGCGAGCACCACGTCCGCCTGCTTGAGCACCTGGAACCGGTAGATCACCAGCGGGTGGTAGTTCAGCAGCAGCGGCCGCTTGTCGAGCGGGGTGTTCTCCAGGTCCCACATCTCGCGTTCGAGGAAGTGCGCGTCCTGGGGATGGATGCCGAGGAAGTCGTCGTACGGGATCGACATGCCCTGGGCGCACTCGGCCCACTCGTCGGCCTCCTCCGCCGCCAGCCCGGTACGACGGACCAGTGCCTCGTAGGCGGCCGGGTCGTCGCGCTGCAGCTCCCACACGGCGCGGGCCGCGCGGCGGAGGTTGAAGCGCGCGAGCACGTTCGTGTACAGGTTGTCGTTGACGACGGTCGTGTACTCGTCGGGCCCGGTGACGCCGTGGATGTGGAAGGTCCGCCTGCTCTCGTCGCGCCAGAAGCCGATGTCGGCCCACAGCCGCGCGGTCTCCACGAAGATGTCGACGGCCTCGCGGGCGAGGAACTCCTCGTCGCCGGTGGCGCCGACGTACTGGCTCAGGGCGTACGCGATGTCCGCGTCGATGTGGTACTGCGCGGTGCCGGCGGCGTAGTAGGCCGACGCCTCGTGGCCGTTGATGGTGCGCCAGGGGAAGAGCGCGCCCTTCTGCGACAGCTCGCGGGCGCGGTGGCGGGCGCTGTCCAGCAGCGAGTAGCGGAAGCGCAGCGCGTTCCGGGCGGCCCACGGCATCGTGTAGGTGAGGAACGGCATCACGTAGATCTCGGTGTCCCAGAAGTAGTGGCCGCCGTAGCCCGAGCCGCTCACCCCCTTCGCCGCGATGCCTTGGCCCTCGGCCCGCGCCGAGGCCTGCAGGATCGAGAAGAGGTTCCACCGGATCGCCTGCTGCAGGGCCGGTTGGCCCGGCACCTCGACGTCGGCGCGCCCCCAGAAGTCGGCCAGCCAGGCGGCCTGGGCGGCGTACTGCTGCTCGACGCCCTCCTCCTGGGTGCGGTCCAGCGTCCGCTCGCACCGGTCGATGAGCTCGCGCGGCGGCACGGTCTGGGCGGTGTGGAAGGACACCAGCTTGGTGAGCCTCACGGGCACGCCGGGCT